>JAOAJC010000010.1:0-270 GCA_026414385.1 Candidatus Pacearchaeota archaeon
GGTATTACTTTTATATAAAATCTCCAGTTAGCATTTGTATTCTTTGTTACAGTGCATTTTTCATTGTTATTTGATGCTTTTTCGCTCGAACATAAAAGATTACTTACAAGATTATCATATACATACAGGTCCAAATCATCACCAGAACCAATATTTGTTATCTCAAAATTTATTGTTCCTCTCTTTGTTGTTTCTGTATAATACCAATTGCTCGCACCCTCTGTCCAAAAAGTTTCATATTCGCTTGTATCAAAGTTAAGCTTTTTTGCT
>JAOAJC010000010.1:280-20744 GCA_026414385.1 Candidatus Pacearchaeota archaeon
GTGCTTGGGGTATCCCCACCCCACTGTGCGCTGATATTCTTCTCCTCGTTTTTATTAGTCAACGATTCTTTCGCCAAAGAGGATAAGTATTTTATTGAAGCATCATCAAAATATTTCAAATTTTCAACATTTTCATCAAATGTTCTCCCTACAAGATTACCGGTATTCATAGAATAAATGTCAAGATATTTAGAAATATTTTCAAAATCAGCAAAACTTGCGATATACACAGAATAGTTATTATACCAAATATAACTATCTAAAAAGTAGATATAAGAATATTTGGAATTAACAATTACCAATTCATCTCTTTTTGAAAGAGGCAATATACTATAAAGATAATCTGCAAGAAAATAAGCGTTTTCAAATTTTATTTCTTCAACAGAAAAGATACCAGAGTTAAATTCATAAACCACAAAAGAATTGGCTATGCTATTCCTAACTCGTACAGAAAAGTTCTTTTGATATAAAAACCTTGCATCATCAATATCTTTAGTTATCAAACCACTAAAAGAAAGATTTGTCCAGCCATTGCTATTATTCCCAGCTTCATTGTCATCATTATTTCCATCACTTGCAAAAAAAAGTTTGCTTATATTAATCACGCCGAATCCATATTTATCATCTTTTCCGGAATCACCCAAATCATCGCTCGCATCTCTAAGCTTTTTGATAATTTCTGTTTGATTCATTTTTCCATACCTATCAAGAACTAACGCGATAATACCTGCCGCAAATGGTGTGCTCATAGAAGTTCCACTCATTTCTTTATAATTGCCATCATTATACGCAGATATTATCCCAACTCCCGGTTCCACAAAATCAGGTTTTATATAACTTCCAAAATTTTGCCCTGAAGAAAATCCTGCAATATTTTTATTGTCATTAATAGCACCAATTGTAATTACTTCCTCCATACTTCCCGGCATCGTAACTCCATAAAATCCACCGCAACCCGTCCTGCAATTGCCAGACGCAGCAACAAAAATAACTCCTCTGTTTATTGCTTCCCTTATTGTACTGGCCAAAGAACCATCTATATCATTAGTTGTTGAACCAAAACTCATGGAGATTATATCAGCACCATTCTCAACAGCCCAATTAATCCCTGCTATTATTTGCGAACTCTTTCCACGCCCATACTTATCTAAAACTTTTGCATTAAGCAAAGAAGCTTTTGGAGCAACACCTCTTAATACACCATCACCGGCAGCTATTCCAGCACAATGAGTTCCGTGCCCGTTTAAATCGTTCTCATCTTCAGAATCTACAAAAGATTTTGCAGCCATGACCTTTCCAGACAACATTTCATGATTAGAATTTATTCCGGTATCAACTATTGCAATTTTTACATTCTTCCCAGAAATGCCATTACCCCATGCAATTCTATCTATCTCAAAAGCAGAGATTGATTCATTAAGAAATATAGTGTATTCAATTTCCGGAGAGATTTCTAATATCTCCCTTTCTTTAGCAAGTTCATCTATCTTGTTAGCTTCAAGCTTCGCAACAACGATATCCCCTATTTTAAAATTATCACTAACACTCCCTCCAAGAGATTCTATCATTTTGGACACTTTGTTTATTTGCTCATCCCCATCAACCCTAACAACAATTTCCAATTCTTCTTTTGGAAATTCCTCAATCTTTCTTAATACTTCCTCGTGTAATTTTGGTTTTTTATCACCAGGATCAGAAATGTTTTTATTTGTTAGAATAAGTTCAGATTTCTCATGATAATATTCTATAGAAATATTATTAACATCTTTATAATTACTAAAATGAATTATCGCAAAAATTAAAAGGGTACAAACGCCGATAAAAGTCAATAGAAGAAAGAAGTTATTGGTAGCCAAATTTCGGATTCTACCCATTTTTAGGAAAAGAGTTACTACTTTATAAAGATTATGATTATTTTTGATATATTTTAATAATGCAAAACTAAATAAAATTTTTCCTATAAATTTAAAGAGGTTTAAAACATAGAACTTTCTAATCATTTATCACTATTTTCAACAATCACCTAAAACTCTTACTTATGTTTGCGTCCCAAAAAGAAGGAAGAGGATTTGCAACAAACCCTTCAAACTCATTTGAATATATATGAGTCAACCCCATCACACACTTATATCTTTCAAATTGTTTTTCAGTCTTTTCATATATTTCCTGTATTATTTTTCTCTCAAACTCCTTTTGCAACAATGAACTTGGCTTTAAAATGAGAAAATCTGCCTGTCGCAATATATTAACATCCAAATTTGATGAATTTTGCGAAATAAAAATTATGCTTAAATTTTTATGTCTTGCAATCAAAATTAAATTGCTTAATAATTTATTAGCGTCGCTCATTGAGTTTCTTGAGCTAAATAATATTCCCCCTTCATCAATTAAAACAACAGAATTATTTTTTATCCCATCTATGTTATCAACAACATTAATCCATAATGGAAAATCCTCCCCCTTAAATCCCATTGCATAGCATTTTTTCTTTGTTTTTGCATAAATATTCTCAAGCAACTTCACTCCAATAGCAGTCTTTCCAGAGCCCCTCGCCCCCAATATAATCCCTATTTTACTTTCTGCTTTTGCAAGGTTCTCTTCCCAAATCTTAAAATCTCCTTTCAAAGCCTCAATTATCTTAAAATCCTCATAAACAGGTTTTATTGCCCCTTTTTTAGCCATTATTTTTCTCTCCCTGATTTTTCTACCACTCCAACCAATAAAATAAATAATTCCTTTAATTAGATAATAAGGAATTTTGACAACAAACCACAAAAGCTTCAAAAATAAAAAAATGCTTTGCCGATTTTTTTTTGTTTTTGTCTTCTTTGCCATAAAATAAACCAAATATTAAACTATATAATTATTATCAATTTTAAAAACTGAATAAACTCGCGATTTTCTAAACCTTTGTTAATTAAATTTATTAATATTATTTGATTAACATAAAAATGACCAAGCACAAAACTAAAGCAACACAAAAAGCCAAACAAGGTTTTAATTTGAAAATAGCATTTTATTCAGCGATCGTAATTGCTTTTACAATGATTGCCGGCTCTTTATTTACTAATGTTTCTTCAGGATGGTATGAATCAATAAAACCAATCGGAATAACTCCTCCAAACTATGTTTTTCAAATTGTTTGGACAATACTCTACATTCTTATATGGATATCAATGACTCTGTCAATAACAAACGCAAAAGGGAACTTAAAAATAAGAATTATTGAATTATTTGGCATTAACTTGCTTTTCAATATTCTATGGAGTTTCTTATTTTTTAATCTTCATCTTGTCAAAATAGCTTTCTTTGATTTAATTCTAATTCTGCTCTCAACACTTGCATTAATCAATATTTGTTGGAAAGTGTCAAAATTATCTTCATGGTTATTATTGCCTTATGCTCTCTGGTTAACTTATGCAGGATTTCTTAATTTCATAATTGCTTTTTGGCCTTAAATAACATTAAAAGCATTCAAAAAGTTTGCTTTTTAAAAAATCAACGAACTATTAATTTCCTTTTATCTTCTCAATTTCTTCTTTCAATAATAAAGATTTATCCTCGCCCAACAAATTTTTATATAACCCGATATCACTATACAAAATTTTGCCCAAACCGCCAAATTCTTTGATTAATGCTGCGATCTCTTGTTCTTGCAACGAGGTTTTCGACAATAATCTCCATCCCTTAACAACCTCTCCCTTTCCACTACCTTCGCAAGCCAAAACTTTCTTTATGTTTTCTATATCCAATAACTCATCATAACTCAAATTCCCAAGCAATTTCTTTGATTTAGCTAATCCTATTTTTGAATAATCTTTTATTACTAAATCTGTTTCTTTCTCAACATTCATTGTTATTTCCTTCAATCTCGTTCTAAGAAGAATGCCCTCATTACCCAATTCTATAATATATTTTCTTAAATCCCTTGCTATTTTTTCTATAATCCTTCCTTTTTGAATAACATGTATCGCATGTCCGAAATTTACAGAGTTTTTTAATTCAGCCCTATTTAATTTTTCCAAAAAAAAATCAAACAACTCTCTATGTTTCTCCAATAATTGCATCTGTTCATTTGCCTTTCTTAATAATTCCCCCGTATCTTTAATAACATACCTTACATTTTTATAAAATAAAGTTATTTCGTGTCTTCTTTCAGATACAGCAATAGTTACACAACCAGTTTGTTTCGCAGTTCTTTCTGCTGCCTTATGTCTTGTTCCAGTTTCATTTGTCGGAATTTTGCTGTCGGGAGTTAATAAGACATTTGCGTCAAGCAATCTTTTCAAATCTCTGGAGATTATTATTGCACCATCCATTTTGCTCAACTCAACTAATCTCTGCGGGGTAAATCTGCAATTAACCCTAAAACCCCCATCAAGCAATGGAATAACGCTATCATTCTCAATTACTATTAACGCACCCTTCCCTGTCTTCATTATACTATCTAAAGCGCTTCTCAAACTTGTTCCAGGAGCAACCAATTTCAAAACATTATACAATTCTTCTTTTGTTGCTTTTTTTGCGCTCGGAACAACAATAGCTTCTTCTTTCCCAAGAATTGCTTGCACCTCTTTTTCCTCACCCATCTTTTTTCAAGACAAAAATAAATATTTAAGTTTTATCTCACTTAATCTCAAGAACATTTTTTCAAAAAATTAGATACAAGAACCAACCACCATGGTTTTTTGTCTCTTTTCAGCAATTCCCCCGCCTTCCGCTTTCGTTATTTCTGTGTCAAATTTAGGAATATATCTAATAGCATCACAAGAATTATCTGCCCGCCCGTATAACACCATTCTACCAGAAGGCAATTTAAGAATATTTCCATAAAAACAACCAAAAAACAAATTTCTAAAATGTCTATCATTACTTATTATTGCAACATTCTCGCCACTATCAGCCAATTCATAACCTGTTGTAAAAAGTTTTCTATCACTATCTCTATCAATTTTTTCCTTCCGCCCACCACAATCAACAATGTTTGGATTTTTTTCTAACAAAATACATCTCGTCTGTTCAAGAATGTCTTCTCTCGTGAATCTAACCATCCTTCCACTAAGCAACCTTATTAAATCACTTAAATGTAGAGCATATCTATCCAAATAAATTAATCTCGCTTCTTCGCTCCCATCAACATCGTTATAAACACTATCACCGGGCCTCAAAACAAAAGCTCTTTTTGAACCTCTTTTGAAAATCATTTTCTTCCCCCATTTTCTTTCTAAGAAATGCGTCTGATGATAAGATATGTTCTCATTAATAATATTTAATAAATCGCTCATTTCTTCAATAATTTCCTCTATTGTAAGAACTTTTTCAGAATTGCGCGCGCAATCAACAATTGAATTTGTAAAAGAGATTATCTTTAACACAATAGAACTATCATAAAAAAGATTTCTTTTTGAATGATAAAGCACTTTTGGCAAACTCACGCCTTGCAAAACATGCAAAACCGAATTATCAATAAGCACCTTGTCGTGTTTTTCTATTATGTCGGCTAATTCCATCATTTTTCTGAAATCCGAAAATTTAAAAATTTTATCAAAAAACAGAGCAAACCAACACCTTTATTTCCCGATTTTATAAAGCAAAAAATCAGCAACCTTTATAAATTCAAAATTTTAAATAAAAATATGAAACGTTCGTCACGAAGATGGAAGAAAAAGCGCCAAATGCGCTGGAAATGGCAAAGAAAAAGACTAAGAAAAGAAAAACATAGAAGAAAAATGCGTAAATTAAGAGCTATTTAACAATTAATCTTATAGGAATAATTAATAGACAATCATTTTCTATTAATAATCAACACCTAAACCACACTATTATAAATTAAAATTTTTATTTATCAATTTTAAAATAATTAATTACTAAATTAATCTCAAATAAACGCCACCATCATAAAAGTTTAAATCGCCGTCGGCAATTTATATATCTGTTATTTTGAAAAACAATAATGTTTATAATAGAAATTTGCACTCTCTCTATATTAAAAAGACAAAAAGAGGAAAATGGCGCACACAGAAATTTGGACAGAAAAATATCGTCCATCAAAATTTGAAGATTTAGTCGGACAACAAGAGATAGTTAGAAGAACAAAATCATTAGTTCAATCACTAAATATTCCGCATTTTCTTTTTGCTGGCCCTGCTGGAACAGGCAAATCCACTCTAGCATTAATAATCGTAAAAGAACTTTTTGGAGAATCTTGGAAAGAAAACTATTTAGAACTAAACGCAAGCGATGAAAGGGGAATAGATGTAATAAGACAAAAAGTTAAAGATTTTGCAAGAACAAAAGCAATAAAAAATGTTCCTTTTAAAGTCATTTTCCTTGACGAAGCAGATGCACTAACAAGAGAAGCCCAACAAGCACTAAGAAGAACAATGGAAAACTACACAAATACCTGTCGTTTTATACTCTCATGCAACTATTCCAGCAAAATATTAGAACCAATACAATCAAGATGTGTCATTTTTCGCTTTAAATTGCTTGAAAAAAAAGACATCTCAGAAATAGTAAGAAGAGTTGCCCAAACAGAAGGATTAACAATAAGTTCAGATGCTTATGACGCAATTTACGAAGCAAGCGAAGGAGATTGTAGAAGAGCAATTAATTTGTTGCAAGCAACAGCTTCTGTTTCATTAAACATAAACGCAGAAATGATAAACATGATTGCATCATCAGGAAAACCGGTAGGAATAAGGGTTGTTTTAGATTATGCCCTTGCAGGAGACTTTCTTAACGCAAGAAACAAACTGCTTGACGTAATGCTAAAAGAATCTATATCTGGAAATGATGTTATTAAAGCAATACAAAAAGAAATATGGAATCTACCAATAGAACCAGAGATAAAAGTTAAACTAACTGAAAAAACTGGCGAAGTTGAATTTAGGATGATTGAAGGTTCTGATGAATTTGTTCAATTACAATCACTATTAGCTTCCTTTGTCTTAGCAGGACAAGGAAAAGCAATATAATAAATATAAAAATGCAGCAAAAAGAATCAATAGCAAAATCCTTAGATTACCTTGCAAATTACTATCAATCACAACTCAAATTAACTAAAAACCATTAAATAAATGATTAAAAAATGTATGAAAATCTTGTTGAAAAATATCGCGCAAAATCATATTCAGAATTAATAGGACAAGAAAAAGCAATAGAAGAAGTTAAAAAATTTCTAACAGAATTTCCAAAAAAGAAAGCGCTTATCCTTCATGGCCCAGCAGGAACAGGAAAAACCTCTCTTGCTTGGATTATTGCGCTTGAAAATAATCTTGAAGTTCTTGAATTAAATGCTTCTGATTTAAGAAATCGGGTTAAACTCGAACAAATAGTTCGCCCGGCATCTATCCAAAAAAGCTTATTCAAACAAAGCAAAATAATACTAATGGACGAAGTAGATGGCATAACAGGAACAGACATAGGCGGAATTCCAGAATTAGAAAGAATAATAACCATAACAAAATTCCCGATTATAATGACATGCAACGATGTCTGGCAATCAAAATTAGCTCCATTAAGAAGCATAAGCAAACTAATTGAAATGAAACCCTTGCCAACAACAGCAATTGCAGAAATACTAAAGAAAATAGCTGAAAAAGAGAACATAATTAGAGAACCAATGTTTTTCACAAAGATAGCAATAAAATCACAAGGAGATTTGCGTGCAGCAATTAATGATTTGCAATCTTATGCAAATGAAAAAAATCTTTTTGTAGACACGACAGAAAAAAGAGATATAGAAGAAAGCATTTTTATTATTTTAAGAAAACTATTCAAAGAAAGAAAAGATTTTCTTGATTTGTTTGACTCTACAAAAATGTCTTTAGATGAAATATTCCTCTGGATAGAAGAAAATATACCATTAGAATACAAAAATGAAGCTCTCGTTAAAGCATATTATGCTTTAGGAAAAGCAGATGTCTTTAGAGGTAGAATATACCAAGACCAATCATGGCGCTTTTTAGTTTATCAAAATATTTTTCAAAGCGCGGGAATATCTTATGCAAAACCCTCTCCCTCATTTGGATTTACAAAATACGAAGCCCCAAAACGAGTATTAAAAATCTGGCTCCATAACCAAAAAACAGCAAAAAAGAAAACTATTGCAAAAAAATATGCTAAACTTGTTCATTGTTCAATCAAAAGAATAATGCGCGATTTTGAACTATTAAAACCAATAATAAAAAAACCAGAAGTTCAAAAACAATTAAACCTTGCAGAAGACGAAATAGAATTCATAAAAAGCGTTCCCTCTTGATTAGCGTTAATGCAACCTATATATGCTCAATATAATAATTTTTATGAATAAAAACAAAAAAACATTACAAGAAAAGCAATTTCTTAAGAAAGCTTGTAATTAAATTAAGAGCAATTTTAGAATAATAAAAGAGATACATATTCCAAAAGATGAAGAACTCTTGCATAAAAACAAAAACAAACAATTCTCTAATATATGCTCTTGTTCCTGTTTCAATTAACTGGCTCAAAAGAAATTGAATTGAAAAATGTTTGAAATTATGCTTAGAAAACCCTAAAAATACATTAAACTAATATCACAAAATTCATAATTATATTAAATTATAATCCTAACAAATATTTATCAACAACCTATCAAAAATCGCAAATTAATATTATTCTAAATAATTCTCTAAACAATCAAAAAATTTATCCACAAGTTGCGCTTCCAGAACTTCCGCCCCCAGATGCACTATACCCAAATCCAGGGCTTGGAGAAGCACTTGACAATGTTTGCTTACACTCTTCTGGTTCTTTATTAAATGCCGAACAAATTGCCTTCAATAAAGACGCAGAATCTCTATTAGCCGGAACCTCAACGCCATTAATAATCAATGTCGGGCTTCCACCAACCCCATATCTTTCATTATCCGCAAGATTAACATTATATTTTGGATATCTTCCATTTAACCAAGAATTCTTGTCATTATAATTAGCAGTTATGTTAAATTTCTTGTCAGTTGCATTTATACATAAATTTAATTTTGTTTTGTCTATTTTAGCTTCTTTTAAACAATCTTCTGTTTTTCCTTCCTTGAGATAGCAAGTCAAATAATTAACAAATTTGTCTTTCTGTTCTTTCTGTATGCAATATTGCCTTGTGTTCTCATCAATTTCCGCTTTGTCATGCATTATATAATAAACAAATTTAACGCTAAAATCAATTTTATCCTTCAACAACACAACCACTGGCAAAATTCCTTTCTCTATCTGCAAACCAAATGGACACAAACTCATTACAAACAACTCAACATTTGGCTTATCTGATTTTGGCACCTCTTTTATTTCCGGCTGAACATTAGAATTTTTATTATTTCTTGTCTCTTTTGTTTCTAAAGGAACAAGTCCGCCAGCAAGATATTTTCCATCAAGAGTTACATAAATAGGCATCTCTTCCCCATTAAATTTAACATTAACTTTATACAACCCGCTCTCCTTTTCAACAGACAAAACCTCCAAATCTCCATAAGATTTAGCAAACGAACTAACTTTATCACTAATTTCTTTTTCGCTAATAACGCTTCCTGTAATGCCTCCACTCTTCAAAACCAAAACTATCACAAGAACAATCGCAAGAACAATTGTCGAGATAACCCAAATATTAGTTCTCAATAAACCTAAAAATCCACTATTTTCTTTTACCTCTCCATTTGCCATTTTCCATTAAAGAAAAACCCATTTAAAAACCTTATGATAAAATGATACTAAAGATTAATGATAACAATATTTATAAATATTAAATTAATTGTGCATTAATTTTTTCTTTAATATCTCGCATTTTTATTTTAAGTTACCAATGCTAAAAATAAGTTTAGTTAATTTTCCAGCATCAAAAACAATAAACCTTAATAAACGCAAAAATCATTTAATATCATGCCATATGATATAATTATAGGACGCGACCCATCCGACATAAAAAAATTTGGTGATAGAGGTTTAATTTATATTGGTAAAGGATATGTTAAAATGGGGCAATACACCTCCCTTTCAAATAAAATCTGGATGGATATTGCTCGTTCGCATGTTGTTCTTGTTTCTGGAAAAAGAGGTTCTGGCAAATCCTACACATTAGGAGTTATCGCAGAAGAAATTTCAAATTTGCCGCACGAAATATCAAGAAACATTGCTTCATTAATGTTTGACACAATGGGTATATTCTGGACAATGAAATACAAAAATGAAAAAGACAAAGAACTTCTAACAGAATGGGACTTAAAATCAATTCCCTTACCAGTCAAGATTTTTGTCCCATATGGAAAAGTAGAAGAATACAAACAAAAAAACATTCCTGTTGACGCAACATTTGCTTTAAAAGCATCCGAATTAGAACCAGAAGATTGGATAATAACTTTTAATCTAGACATGACTTCTCTACCAGCAATATTAATAGAAAGAATCATAACCCAACTAAAAGAACAAAATCTTGATTTTAATCTAAATGACATTCAAAAAGAAATAGAAAAAGATGAAAAATCGTCAAAAGAAACAAAAGAGATTGTCTCTGCATTGTTCAGCGCAGCAGAAACTTGGGGAATTTTCTCTAAAACAAAAGAAGGCACAGAAATAAATGACTTAATTAATAGAGGAATAACAACCATTTTAGACATATCAGTTTATAGTTCAATAGGTGCATTTAATGTTCGTGCGTTAGTTATCTCATTAGTCTGTAGAAAAATTTTCAAACATAGAATGGAAGCTCGCAAGAAAGAAGAAGTTGAATCAATAAGATATGGTTCAGAATATCTTGTCTATAAAGCAACAATGAAAGAGCCATTAGTTTGGATTTTTCTTGATGAAGTTCATGAATTTCTTGGCATAGAAGGAAAAACTCTCGCAACAGATGCACTAATTCAATTATTAAGAGAAGGCAGGCAACCAGGAATTTCGCTTGTTATGGCTACGCAACAGCCAGGAAAATTACATCATGATGCTCTCACTCAAGCAGATATTGTTATCTCTCATCGCGTCACAGCAAAACCAGATATTGACGCATTAAACGAAATAATGCAATCATACATGCTTGAAAGCATAAAAGAACATCTTGACAAACTCCCAAAACTTAAAGGTTCTGCAATTCTTCTTGACGACAACTCAGAAAGAATTTATTCTATTAGAGTAAGGCCTCGTTTCACTTGGCATGGTGGAGAGGCCCCAACAGCAATAAAAGCAGAAGTTCAAATCTAATAACTGCCGAAAACCAACATAAAATTATTTTCGGAAAATAATTCTTCCATTAAGAGTATAAATTGTTTTTATTCTTTCAGGAAGGATTATTCCATCATGCGCACAACAACCGCACTCTAACAAACTCTCTATCCAAGTTTTCCTTTTTGAATCCTCATCAGGTAATAATTTTTTTGTCTCAACCAATACACTGATTATAACTCCACCGCCAATTTCACCACCAAAATAACTAGCATATTCTCTCGCCCTAATAAAATTTGCTAAATAAACACATCCCAGTTTTGGTGTATAAACTCCGAATGCATCTCCATCACTATCCCAATTGTGCCCATTATTTAAATTCCAAGGCAATAATCCCTCTCTTAAAATTTTTCCAACTAATGTTTTGCACGTGCCATGATAAAGAATAATTTCATTTTTATTAAAATAACTACTCATTTTCAAAAAAATCACCATATTTCATTCTACTTCCATCAATCCCATAAATAAAATTGCACAATCTTCCATTTTCTAATAACAACCCTCTAACCCTCTCTATTGCCTGATATTTCCCTTCCAAAGGAAACTCGCCTTGTTTTTCTAACTCTCGTCTTGCAATTTCATCTAAATATTCAACTATCTTGTAATTCTCTAAAATAATCTCGCAAGCCTCCTTAATATTCCCGCTCCCACCAAACCCGAATATTGCTTCATTTATTCCCTCAAGCTCATTAAGAATTTCTTCAAAATCTCTCTTAGTTATCATATTTCCCATCGCTCCTAAACCTAATAATACTTTTATTTCTCTCATTAAGGCTACAAATAAACTCAATAAAATCGTTTTTTATGCCCACACCCAACCCTTCCAATTTATCAACCAAACCAGAGTCAGAAATATCCCTATTAGTTATAACCTCGTAAATCTCTCTCAATTCCCTATAAATTTTTCTTACCTCTTCAGGATTAGAACTTATCTTTCCCAATCTATTAAAATTAATTCCTTTTAATACTGCAGGATTTCCGCCAACTCTTGAATAAGGCAATACATTTCCATTAACGCCAGCCATTCCACCAACAAAAGCATAATTCCCTATATGAACAAATGGTTGTATCCCAACCATTCCAGAAATTCTCGCATAATTTCCAACATGAACATGTCCGCCTAACATTGTTCCAGAAATTATCTCATTATCATTTCCAATCTCACAATCATGTCCTATATGAACCTGACTGAAAATTTTATTGTTGTTTCCTATTTTTGTCTTTCCGTCTTTTCCCATTCTAACAGAGCCCCTGTTTATTACAACATACTCCCTAAATAAATTGCCATCTCCTATTTCTAACAATGTTCCCTCGTCCTCATGAACCTGTCCTTGTGGAGCAGAACCAACTGTACATGCATAAAAAATATTTCCGTTTCCAATTTTCACATTTTTCGGGATATTTGAAAGCTGATTAAATCTATTTCCATCACCTACAACTACATTCCTGCCGAAAATACAATTATCCCCTATATAATTCCCTTTTCCCAAAAGAATGCCATTTTCTAAAACAACCCCAAATTTTGTTATTGTCTCGTCCCCAATAATAATATTCAAACCTTTATTTTCATTAGCATCATCCCTTAACTTTATTTTATTGCAATCACCAATCTCACAATTGCGCCCTATCCTCACAATACTATTTTCACTTATTATATAACTGCCATTTCCAATTTTTGTCCCATCACCAATACTAACAAAACCCTTGATTATGGAACCATATCCAACAACTACACCCTTCTTATTATCCCTAAACGGCCCGCGAATATCAAGATACGAAATTCCATCTCTTAAATCATTTAACATATTAGAAAAAACAAAATGAATTATTTAAATGTTACTCCTATAAAGTTTATTCATTAATTTTTATTACTTCATCTTTTTACAAATTTTAATTCTTAACAACAAAATCAACCCTGTATCTATATTTTCTCACTCCAATCTCACCAGCTTTCTTTATTTTTAATATATCTATTTCTCTCTTCGCTTTTTTTGCCTCTTCATAAATTAACTCTCTTAACTTCTCACTCTCGTTTTCCTTATAAAATCCATAATAATGAATTATCCCATTTTTCTTTATTTTTTTGAACGCAATATCCAAAAAAGAATCTTTCAAGTTAGGACGAGGCATTACGATTCTATCAAATTTTTCTTTTAATTTAGGAACTTTCTTTCTCACATCCCCTTGGATTAATTCAACATTATTTAACTTGTTTCTTTTTACATTTTCAACAGCATATTTATTACACTCTCTCCCTAATTCAACAGAAACAATTTTTTTTGCCTTTCCATTTTTTGCAATCACAATCGCAAAAACACCTATGCCACCAAACATAACTAAAACATCTTCTCCCTTTCTTATTTGTTCTGCAATTTCTTTTCTCTCTGTGCTTAATCTCGGAGAAAAATAACACTTATCAACATTTAGCCTAAAAATGCAACCATTTTCTTTATAAATTGCTTCTTTTGTTTTTTCCCCAAAAACATATTTTGTTTTTAATGTCCTTAATCTTCCAGAGAACTTTTCAACCTTTTCCAATATTGTCCTTGCTCCTTTGTGTTCAGCTAATAATCTCTTCGCAATTTTCTTTTTCTCACTTGCTTTTGTATTTTTGTCAAATTTGACAATAATTGTATTTCCTATAATATCATAATTTGCCATTAATAAAAAAAGAGAATTTAACTTAAATAGTTATTGAAATCCGACTTAATAAATACCTAATATCTATTAAATATAAAAATTACAAACAAAACCTTTATATAGAATTGTTTATTAAAATCTATCAACAAAGAGGTAAAATGGCAAGCAAGTTATTAAGTTATATCTTAATGGGAATTGGAATAATAATAATTCTCCTATCCTATCCTCAAATATCAAAACCACTAAAAATAACGCTCCCGATTAGCGATTTGTATTTAATGATTATAGGAATCATTGTCGTTATTATAGGCGCCTTTATCAGTTTCTGGCGCTCTGAAAAAATAGAAGAAGTCCCAATTTATCATGGTGAAAAAATTGTAGGATATAGAAGACTAAAAAAATAGCAAAAGATTAGACTTTTCACACTTACAACAAACCCGTTTTTCAACTATAAAAAATTATAGAAAATCAAGCAGTTTTTAAATCAATTAAGGTATACTCCCGCCAAGTCTTTTTAAATCCGATTCTATCTCTTTCCTTCTTCTTTCAGCTTCCGGAGTATTTACTCCTATAATATTCATATACTCTGCTTGTAATGCAGCAATTGCCTTACTACCTGCTTTTCTATAGAATATACTAAGTTCATGCAAAAAGAAATACCTATGAATTGCTTTGTCAAAAATAAACATAAAAATTATAAGAACAAAAAAAGCAAAATAAATCCACTTGCCTATTTCAGGAAGTTCGTCATATCTTGATACAAAGAGAGCCAAAAAAACAATGCTAAAAATTATCCACAATAATCTCCTGCCAAGCCCACCCGTTCCAATAGAATGTATAAAATAAACAAAAACAAAAAAAGGGATTATTATAGTTAAAGCAATCCCCAAACTACCATATGGAAGCAAGATTCCTTTTATTATTCCTGTTTCAGAGATATACCTCACAGCAATTATAGAAACACTAATCGCTATTACATGTACAACAACTTTGTTTTCTCCAAGTTTTGGAATAGATCTTACAACAACATCAATTATAACAAAAAACATTATAAGAATAAGACACTTAACAAAAAAGAATTCAGTCGTAGAATATTGCCCAATAATACCCTCAAAAACAGGAGTTGCATATCCTATAACAGCATCAATTACTCCTTGCGCGATTTCTATCGCCTTATCACCAACTTCTGCGCTTGTTAAAGGAATTACTAAAACAAAAAAACCAACAAATATGAACCAAGCCGCAATTTTATCATACATATATTTTTTATATAACTAAACTTTAAAAACGTTCCGAACATAAAAATAATAATAAGATTTATAAAGATATTTAATTAATATGAATTATGAATAATAATAAACAAAAAACTAAATTTCTTCTTTATTTTTTTAGCTTACTAACCTTACTTTTATTATTAATTCCGAATGTGCTTGCTGAAGATACTCAGAAGGCGGCTACTGGAGATAAAAAAGCAAAATCAATAATTGGAATAGATTGTGATGAACCGAGCGAAAGTTGGTATGGGAGAGTTTATTGCATTTGGTTAGGCGGATTAACAGCAAAAGAATTTAATCTATCAGGAGAGATTATTAAATGGTTGTTTTTGATACTAATTATTTTGCTTATCTACTCTACACTTGCTTTTACAAATTTTCCTCCAAATGCAGTCGTAAGGATTCTAATATCAATAATAAGCGGAGCGCTCGCAACATTTTTGATTGCAACTGAAGAATTTTTAACAATAATTCAATCATATTCTGCAATGGGAATAGCCCTTTCAGTATTCTTGCCAATATTTATTCTTGGTTTTTTTACACTCGTTGTAGCCACAAAAGTAAACCCAATAGGAATACTTCTTCAACGCATAATTTGGTTAGTTTTCTCATTATATCTATTCCTAAAATCAGCAATTTTTTATGCCATATCATCTAATTGTAAAAATATTCCGAAGACAATCAATGCTGGCGATATTGCCAACATAATCCAAAATAATTGCGAAGGGAGTTCATTAGTCTCACTGTCAAGAGCAATAGTCGGAGATCAGGCTCTTGCAAACTATTTTAATCATATGAGCAAATTTGATACAACTATCTTGTTACTCCTCATTATAACTTCTGTTGCAGTATTTTTAATAGCTGTAGTAAGCAATAAATTGGTTATACACTGGCTTGCACACGAAAAAGTAATGGCACCAAAAAAGGCACTAGAACAGAGAACAAAGCGCACAGAAGAATATGAAAAGGTTAAATCTGCTGCAATGGAAAGAGCAACCGGCGGCGGTTAGGCAAGCAAGGATAAATAATTATATAATTAAATGAACGAAACAAGAAAAGCTATTTAAATAAGATTCTTCTTAAAAAACTATGATTCAATATAAAAAAAGAGTTTTTGCTAATTCAAAAAAAAGGATCTGCAATAAAAAAGGACTAACTATATTGGGGATTATTATTTTTGTTATAATGGTTTTTGTAGCTTATGTAATCATAGATTTAATTACAAGAGACAGCGAAAAAAGTATGTCTGCCAAAAATAAACAAAATATTATAATAAAGACATTCATAAATTTTGTAGATTTAATAAAAAGTCTTTTAAAAGCAACAGGACTAGGCCCGCTCACATGGTACGACCACATAATAAACACTATCGCAATAATCGTTGCTGCTTTTATATTCTTTATCTTTTTTGAAGCAACTCAACAATTGTTTGGATTATCCTCAAACGAACAAAATACTGGACAAGAACAGAATTCTACCAAACAAAAAATAATTGGAAAAATGAAAAAAATAGTGCTTCCATTTATAATATTGTCAATAATAGCATATACCCTTGTAGTTTGGATTCCATTTCTAAGACCGCTAATGCTCCCTTTGCTTACAGACTATGGAATCCAACTTGCATTATCCTACGAAGAACTAATCAAATCGCTGTTGGAAATAACTAATAAAAAAATTATAAATTATAGTAGCGTGATTATATTTTTTAAGCTTATATTTTTTAAAGGACTTGTTTTTGGATTATATGCATATTTACTTTATTTAATTCCAACAATTCCTGAAAAAACCATCGCTTTTATAATCAGAAAATATTACGCAGCTAAAACAACGATAGAAGTAGAAAAAGCGCGAAGAGGAATTTTAGAAACAATTACAGGGATACGCGCCGCAAGAGCAATCTCTCAACAAACAAGAGAAAAGTAAAATGACAACAAGAAAGACTAAAAAATCAAAAAAAGCGCAAACAATCATTTCTTTTTTTTTGTTATGGTTGTTAATTTTTATAGGAATTGTTATATTTGATATTATTACAAGGGAAAAAACGATAAAAACGGAAGAAACAAAAACAAGCCATTTGCAAACAAA
The DNA here is from genome assembly GCA_026414385.1 of Candidatus Pacearchaeota archaeon. Taxonomy (GTDB): domain Archaea; phylum Nanobdellota; class Nanobdellia; order Pacearchaeales; family GW2011-AR1; genus JAOAJC01. The sequence goes on from JAOAJC010000010.1 coordinate 17,506, forward strand.
AGCAGAAAGCATTATAGAAAAAGTAAATATATTAAAAAATATCAAAAATATGTTTATAGGAATTATCGCAATAATAGGATATAAAGAATTAAAATTTTTAAGTTTTGAAAATATAATAAACTTTATTTCTATAGCGTATGCATCTTTTCTTATCGTGTTTTATAAATGGGCTCTTGAAAAGGTTGAATCTCCCGATAATAAAGATTCCTACAACTTTTCTGAAAAAATAAAAAATTTTTTCAAAAGTTTAACAAAAAAAGAAACAGTCATATTAATCCTGCTAATTTCAGCTATTATCGCAACGATTATATTTAGTGTTTTATATACTAAATGGGGAACTCCAATCGCAATTCTTCTCATATCCATAATCATAACAATTATTGCTATTAATTTTATAATGGCAAAAAATCTTGTTTTAAAATGGTTCAAAATATTTGTTCCCGTTTTATTAATATACCTAATTATTGGGTTTTGGCTAACTCAACTTAAAATAATAATCGCTCCGCTATTTTCAGATTATGGACTTAATCTTGCTATGGCATACGAAGAGATAATTAGCCCGCTTGTTAAAGCTTTTAACAAACAAATTATTGATTATTCAGCATATAACCAACTTATAAAAGAATATGCAAGATTAATATTCTATAAATCTTTTTACTTGTCAGTCTATATTTTTACAGCAATTTTAATAATATATCTACCAGAGAAAATTAAAAAATATCTTAAAACAAGAGCCGAAAAAATAGAAAAAATTATGAAAGAAGAAAAATTGAAAGAAGGCCTTGCTAATGTAGAAATTGGTGCAGAAATGCTCAAAGAAGTTGGTAGCGAACTAAAAAGAAGATGAATTTATTAATCAAATAAATCATTCCAACCCGAACCTCCAGCAGGAGTAGTGTTAGATTTATTACGCCACCAACCAATAATTTCATTGCAAATTTTACGTTGTGCAGCATACCAATTATATTCTGGAGAATTATTAGGATTACGTTCACTAATATTATATGCTTCGTTTTTACAATATTCTTTGAAATTATCAAACGAATCGATTTTATTTTCTCGTAAATACAATGCCATAATACGCCTTATATAACCATCATTCAGATCGAACTCATTTTTAAGTCCATCATAAATTCCTTTCAGATCAGGATAATCGCCTAAATTTTTTGATTCAAAAATAATTTTTTCTATTTCTGAAATGTTTTCCGAGTCTGATCCCACCCTTGCGGGTTCTTTTAGATTTGATTTATCTTCTCCCCGAGTTACGGGATTTCCTTCTTTGGATGAACAATCCGAACCACAATCCGAACCTTGATTCTTAGACTTTTTATAAAGAAAATAAATTCCCTTTCCGATACCACGTCCAATATTAATAGAAGCTTCTGTAAGATCCCTTACGCCTTTTCTAACACTCTCCGGACCCATTATATATAATCCACAAACACCTCCCAAAACAGAACCAAAACAACCACCAACATAGTTACCAGCAAGAATCCCAAAAATTCCGCCAGCAAAAGAGCTTCCAACAGGATGTCCTAAAATACTACCAGTTAATCCTTTTACCGCATTCGCCATCTCCGACATACGAGAGCCTAAAGCAGCATATTTTTTCTCAGTATTAACCAAATGATCTATTAATGTTGTCATGTTCTATTGTTTTACCTCTTATTTTTATAGTATAGCTACTATTTAAATCTTTCTATTTGTTACTATTTAATAGTAGTGCACTATTAATTATTGTTTGTTATATGAACATTCTAAAAATTTAAAAGAAGAATAATCTTTTAGAGAACATGAAAATCATCAAACTTTTATTAACAATATTTATTGCGTTTATTCTAACTATTACAATCTATTCAAAAAACATAAACGCATTAGACAATCCATCGCTCGCAGATATGGAAAAAATAACGGAAACGCAAGAAAAACTTCTTAGCGCTGCAGAAGAATTTCAAAAAAGCGAAACAAAAACGGAGGCGCTAAAAAGATTATGGTCAGAGCAGATATCAAATACGCTAATTGGAAAAGCAATCATCACCACAGAAAAAATGTTCAAAAAATTAAATCCGTTGTTTTTAATAATACCAAAAATAGAATTCTCATGGTCAATAACTTTCTTTTTAGCGATAATTTTTGCGATTGTAGTTTTCACTACAACAAAAACGTTTGTTAGTATCATAGATATGAATAAGATAATAATCTATTTAATAGCCTTAATAATAACAGTTATCCTCTCAATTCTCGGCATTTTTAAATTTCTCGCAACAACAATAAATTCTACAATTAATCTCATAGATAACCTATTTGTCCAGTTCATTATGTATATTATATTAATATTTCTAATGATCTTCCTTGAAAAAGCCGCACTAAGAACAAAACAAGCGCTGGAAAATAAAATGAGATTAAAAGGATTTATAACAAAAAAAGTTAAACAAGAAATACAAGAACAATCAGAAGAGCAAACCCAAAATCAAAAGAAAGAAGAAGGAAAAATTGAAGAAAAGAAAAAAGAAGAAGAACTTGAAGAAGAATATGGTAAAAAACTTTTAAGAAGACTTGGTGAGCGATTACTATCAAGAGAACCGCAAATAAAACCAATGGAAATAGAAGTTGAAAGGACTGAAAAGCCAATTTAATAACATTAAATCACAATATTTCCAAAATAAGAGATTATGCAAACCTCAAAACAAAGTCCTCTGCTTATTCTTTTCATTTAAAGCTCTTAATTTTGCCAACTGATTTTCTACCCTATCTAATGAAAAATCATGCCTCTTTACAAGAATTTCCTTTATTTTTTCCTCGCTCATTTTTGGAAACTTTATTTTAATTCCTTTTTCAACATTAGGTTTCTTGAAAATCTCAAAGATTTCTCTCCAATCAAAGTCCAATCTTCCCTGCTCCTCTAATTCTAAAAATATTTTTACAGGATATTTTTTCTCCCTCACAAGAGCAAGTGCCTTCTTCGGCCCTATTCCTTTGACTCCCCCTGGATTAAAATCGGTTCCAACAAGAATAGCCAAACAAATTAGTCCATCAGCGTCAATTCCCAACTCATTCAAAACCTTTTCATACTCAATAATTTCTGGAGCAATATAGACAAATCCCGAAGGTGTCTTTCTCTTTCTCGCCAAAGTTAGATTTTGTATTAACCTTTTTGCACCAACAGCTAAAGCATCATAATCTTGCGATGCAACAGCATAAGCTTCCCCATCTTTCACCAATTGCGCACACTGCATCTC
>JAOAJC010000011.1 GCA_026414385.1 Candidatus Pacearchaeota archaeon
GTTGCATTCCTTAACTCCTCTATTCATTTTATGCAACATTGACAAATTTGTTTTAACATCTTTTCCGTATGGAATTTGTTGCATTCCTTAACTCCTCTATTCATTTTATGCAACTGCCAGAAAATTAAAAGTTTTAAAGCTTATAACAATCAAATTTTTTTAAGATTTAGGAATGTCAACAATTTGTAATTTTATTTATAAATACATTCCAAATTTTATAATTTTGAACGGAATTAAAGATTAATCCGTCGGCCTCCATTAGCAAAAACTAATGGACTAACCAACATGGCTAAAGCCTTCTTGAGATGATTTCGGATCTTCGAGATTATAAATCTCACTGCGGTGCAACGCCGCCATTTACTCTCCCCTATTTGCATATAGCTCATAGGATATTGCTACATCAATATTATCCTAAAAGATAATATTTCATCTCAGATATAACAAATATATTCACAAATTCAAAATTTTTAAACCTTTCTGTGCAATATTGCAAGCAGCATTATAATCTGCATTTAACTCAACACCGCAATTATTGCACTTAAATAAAGCAGCAGTATTTTTATATGGGCGCTGAGTATCATTAGATCCACATTTAGAACAAATTTGACTAGTCATCTCAGGAGGAACATATATTATTTTTATATTCTCTTTTTTCGCCTTATATTCTACATAGCTTGATAATTTTTTAAAAATAAATTGACTAAGCCTATATTTAATAAATTTGTTTTGTTTAGGTTTCCCTTTTTTTAATCTCTCAAGTTTCTCAAAAGAAATAGCAGCATTCTTTTCTTTTGCCAATTCTACAATTTTTTTTGATACGTTATGCAATATTAAATCTATTTTAGGTTGTATTAAACGAATTTTCTTTTGTTTTCTCCTTTTATTATGCACCCCTCTCAAAAAGTAAAGATGTTTTCTCATCTGATTTTTAAGTTTCAATATCTCTTTTCCGCTATAAAATTTAATGAGAGAAGGTTTTCTATCACCTTTCTTTAAAAATACTAAACAGGCAAGTGTTTTTATCCCCCTGTCTATCCCAAAAACACCGCTATATTTAGTTTTAAATTTTGGTAAAATTTCTATCGTATACTGTAAATAAAACTCAAATTTTGGATTAATCTTGTCATTATTTATTTGCTTCCTTATTAAATAAGCATATTTTGGCTTATTTTTTTTAATTTGTTCCAATTTTTCCATAAAATACTTTCTCCCATGCTTATTAGACACATTTAATCCACTAAATTGAAATTGATTAGGTAAATTCTTTGATAGGGAAAATTTAACTATACTATTTTTTTCATCAAACTTAATAGAACGAGATAGATTTATTGTTGTTCCATTAAATTTAATAATGTTTTTTTTCCTTAGAGACTTCTCTTCCCTCTCAATATTCCTCCTCAATACTTGAATCTTTTTACGAATACTATTAAGAGTATAACCCTTAAATTCATTTGCCCGCTCTTTTAAAGAAATATGTATATATCTACTTTCGCGTTGTCTCGGTTTTTTTGGTAACTCGCATCTCTTTTCAGGATTCTCCTGCATCTCTTCAAATAATCTTAAACGTTTTTTATCCTTTAACAATCTACTCTCTCTCTTTCTCCTTTGTTTTTCCACAGCCTTTAATAATTGAAAAGCATGTCTTATCGAAAGATGATAATGTGTTTTAGAAAGTTGATTTGTAGAATTTTTTATATTATATGAAGAATAAACCTTTCTACCACGAGTAGGATACATACGTTTACGCATACTATTTTCAGAAAACTCTTTCTTATAACAAGAGTCACATAATTTCTCATTATTTTTTGAGATATACATTATTTCTTTTTCATTTTTGCAAAAATTGCACTCGCCGATAGGATAAACCCACTTATTTGTTTTTTTATCCTTTTTCCCTTGAAAAATAAATCGCGATTTTAACTTATTTATTACATTCACAGCAAAATTCACAGCTTTAGCATACTCGTCAAAATAATTATTTAATTTTTGTTCTTCTTCTGTATTTTTAGGATAGATTTTAAATTTAACCGCAAAGATTAATGCATGATTTCTATGATTGTGTTTTGATTGTGCCCTGTCCAATCCATCAGATTTATTTAATAAATTTTTTGGAATATTTATTTCTTTATTACACATTTTACAAAAAAAAGTTTTATCCTTATTAGTCATTTTTCAATAAAATCTCCTATAACAATTATCAACAATCCTCTTTTTATATTTTGTTGCTTTTGGATAAATTTCATTTTTTATAATTTCTTTTACCTTTTCTATCGTTTGAAATAACTCTTCTTTATTTATCAAAGAAATTTTTATTAAATCATTTGACAAAATATACTTAATATAACCATAAGGAACTTTATATCCCAAAACCTTTTCTATAAGCATTGCCTCAAATAACAATTGAAGTTTTTGAGTACGATAATAACCAAATTTTGGTTTTTGTCCATATTTCAATTGCAAAGGATAAGCCTCTTTATTTTGTTCATTTATAAATAAACAATCAATTTTTGTAGCAAATTCTTCAGTTTCTAAAGAAAGATTATATTTTCTTTTCAAAATTAGATTTTGAAAGTTATTCTTTAAGATTTTATTTCTGCTACTATCTTTCTTAAAACTAAAATCCTTTTCCAAACCTTTTTTCTGTTTTGCACTTTTCGTCTGTGGCAATTTAAGAACTTTCGTAAAATAAACAATCCTGGGACAATATTCATAGTTCATAATATCTGCAGCAGTAATTTTATCCTTAATCATTTTGTACGATCACAAAATCCTTTTGTTTTATTCCCTCCTCATCTAAATCCCCCAATATATTTTTAGTTTCAAAACATTGTTTACAAGTCGGAATTATAAAAACACAATCTCCCTTATCCAAATTTAGGTCTTTAATTTCTATAAAAAGCATTTCCATTCGATTTCTTGTTAATCCCCCTATAAAAGAACTTTTTTGTACTCTAATCAAACCATAATTTTTACATTTTGAAGAAATCTTGCTTCGCACTTTGTCGGATTTTATATCATAAATTACCCAATATAACATTATTCCCTCCAAATAAAAGGTTCATATTTTTCAGATTGCCCTAAAAGATACTTCACGATTTCTCTTGCCTGTTCCAATATTAAGTTAGAAATATTAACATGTTTATTTTTAAATTTAACTTTATAAGATAAATTTTGCATCACTTCATTAATAATTTTATTTCTACCACTTTTTGTTAATGAAATCGCTTCACCAACCTTTTCCAAATCATTATCAGAAATTCTTTTTTGAGAAAAAAGCATAACTATTGCTTTGTCTACGATTGGTCTGAATTGTTCAACCAAATCTAAAACCATTGACGGTTTTCCATATCTATCCATATGCAAAAACCCTAAATAAGGATCCAACCCTGCGATTATGCATGCTTTTTCTACTTCTGAATAAAGTATTCCATAACCATAATTTAAAGAGATATTAAAAATATCCTGTGATTGTGGATTTCGCCGATTAAACAAAAATATTTTATTTAAGCATGAAAAATATAAAGAAGCAGCATATCCCTCGTATCCTAAAAGAGTTTCTCTCAAATTATCAATATTATTTATTTCTAATGATGATAATCTATTAATTTGTGTTATTAATAAATTAATTTCATTTTCAAACAAATTATCCCTTGTCTTGTTTAATCTTCTTAAAAGAAAAAGTTGATTTTTCAATTTAGACTCTAAAATCTTTTTTACAATATTCGCACCACGATTATCAAAATATGCCTTCGCTTGCTCTCTTCTTGTTAAAGTTGTTCCGCCAAGAGTGCAAGGATAAATTCTAGCAAAAGGTTTTCCATTAAAATAAGTATATACAATATCCACATTTTTCTCCATAGCAAGCCTTACGGCTCCCTCGGTAATAGTTGAAGGAGAAGCAATTAATATCTGATCTACATTATCTGCAGAAAATTCTTCTTTTTTATCTTTTATTTTTACAATAAAACAGTTTTCTCTTTTTGATAAATGAGCCCCGAATTCATTAATAACTAATTTCATCAGGAATTAATTATAATCTCCTATTTTTAAATTTTACCTATGTAACTATTTAAAAATAATAACACTATAATTTTATAACATAAACAAACACCTTTTATATAAGAATATATTTTATCACAAAAACTAGCAAACATCCCCAACTATTTCATTCGCTATGCTCAACATTTTTCCATCTTCATTTTTAGCACACATTACCTGCATTCCAATTGGAATTTTTTCTATCTCCCCGATAGGAATGCTTATTGCGCAAATCTCAGCAAGATTAGCAGGAATAGTCAAAGCATCATAAGCATAAATTTCATCAGGTTTCATTTTCTCTCCCTCTCCAATATTCCAAGGCAATCCCGGACAAGTTGGAAGAACAACACAATCAAATTTTTTAAAAACTTTCTCAAACTCTTCCTTAATTAACTCCTTGACTTGCAAAGCTTTCTTATAATACTTCCCAGAAAACTCTGCTTTTGTTATTTCGCTCCCACCCAAAATTCTTCTTAATACCTCCTCTTTGCAATTTTCCTCAATTTTTCTGCCATATTTTCTCCCGTCAAACCTTCTCGTTGAAGAAAAGAACTCGCTATAAACTAAAGGATAATATGTCTCAACAGCTAAATCAATATAGTTTATTTTTACTTCTTCAACTTCCCAATCTTTTTCTTTTGCAACCATTCTTATTTTTTTCTCAACCATTTCATCTATTCTCCTATCAACACCTTCAACTTTTAACAAGCCAACTTTTATCTTCCCAACTTTCTCAATCTTAATTTCCCTTGAATCAAATGTTGTCGTATCTCTCTCGTCTTTTCCTCTTATTACATCTAAAACAAGAGAACAATCAGAAACATTTTTTGCAATCGGCCCTATTTGATCCAAGCTCATTGACAAATCAATTAGACCATATCTTGAAACCAAACCATAAGAAGGTTTAACTCCAACAACTCCGCAAAATGACGCAGGATTTCTTATACTCCCACCAGTATCACTGCCCAACGCGACATCACAAAAACCAGCAGCAACAGCAGCAGCACTTCCAGAACTTGAACCCCCTGGAATTTTTCCAAAAGCCCTCGGGTTTCTACACGCCCCAAAAGCGCTCGTCTCGCCAGAACTGCCACAAGCAAACTCATCCATATTAACCATCCCAATAATTATGCCATCTTCTGCCTTTATTTTTTCAATTACAGAAGCATCATAAGGTGCCCTATAATTTTCTAAAGTTCTTGAAGCACAATTACAAATCATTCCCTTAACACTGATGTTGCTCTTGACAGCAAAAACATATCCATACAACCTACCTTTTTTCTTTTTTTTATCAATCTCTTGGGCTTCAAGAACAGCATTTTCATTCAAGTACAAAAATATGTTATATCTCTTGTTCTCTTTTTTTATCCTTTCCAAATAATTTTTTACTTTTAACTCCATTTTCATAATTTCTTTTCCATCTCAACAAAATCTGTTTCCTTAAAATTTAATTTCTTATAGAATTTAAATGCCTTTGCCTTCCGTGAAGCAATTAACCTAACACCATCTATCCCTTTCTTCATAAAATAATTAATCGCGAAATCAATTAATTTTTTTCCAATCCCACCCCCTTGATAACTTCCATCAACAACTAAATCATATATCCACAATTTCTTTGTTTGTTGATAATATGTGTCTGCAAAAATAAAACCAACCACTTTTTTATCAACAACAGCAACAAAACATTTCGCAAACTTAAAATAATCTTTAAATTTTAAAAAAGCGTTTTTCTCACTCCACTTTTCATTATAAGGACTCTTCCCAAATTCTTTAATAAATATCCTAACAATCTCTTTTAAATCACTTTTTTTACCTTTTCTTATTTTAACAATTTCCATAAACTTACTAAATACTATTACTATTAAAATCTTGCATTTTCACAAATCAAAACCATGCAAATTATTAATCATTATAATGTTATGTCAATAATTTCATAAACTCTTTAAACTATTGATTAGCATTAAGCATACAAACCTATTCCTTCTGCACTCTCTCGCTTTCTTTAAAAATTACCTCAAAAAGCTCACGAACAAATTTTGGATTTAAATCACTCTTTCCAATTCTTGCTTGCATCGCTTCCTCGCTTCTTAATTTTGTTCCTAAAAAAAACCCTCTTGATTTTTTATAATTTCCTAACTTTTTGCTCATCTCCATTCTTTTCTCCAACAAATCTAATATTTCCAAATCAATCTCATCTAATTTTGCATGCATCTCATTAATCTTCTCATCAACCATCTTAACCTCAAGATAAATACTCACTCAAAATTAATAAAACTTATCATGATTAAATTATTATCTCGCCATAAATACACGCTGTTCCTTAATTGCCAAAATCTACCACTCAATCTTCTTCATCGGTTTTTTAACAAACATTATTTCCCCTTGTAATTCATAAAATTCCAAAGTTCTTTCAACTTGATCATCAAAATACCTTACCTGATAATCTCTTCCCTCTTTATCAAAAACCTCAATAGCCATCTCTTTTGTTGTTTTATGGTCTATTAAAACATAATGATTATCAACCTCATATTCCTCGCCGTCAATCTTTATCTTGTCCCCTTTTTTTATTTTAGATATCGGTTTTGACGCTTTTATAATCACAGCTCCAGGCTCGTCATCAATGCTCTCAAATTTTTCTTCTATATCATCAAGTTCTCTCTCCAACTCTTTCTTTGATATTCCTTTTTCTGCTCCGACTTCTTTTTTCCCTTTTTTCTTTACCATCTTTATTAACTTAAAAAACAACCAAAACGTCTTTTTAAGGCTTTTTATTTCCAAAATTTAAATAATTACCACTTCTTTTTTTCTGCGATTATGCAATCTCCATCTTTTTCAGGCGCATTCTCAAACATTCTCTTTCTAAAATCTTCATCTCCTTTCACTCCCTCTCCCTCTTCACGATACCCTGTTTCCCCAACCTTTCTCTTTCTCTCTTTTAATTTTACCTTTTCCAATCTTCTGGCGAATTTCTCCAAAATTTTTCTTGCCTCTTCACGAATCTCTTCTTTCTTTGCCTCGTCAATCATACCTTAAAAAAACATAGTTTGTTTATAAAGTTATTTGATTATACGCAAATTTCTTATCTCATAGAATAAATTGCAACCATCAATTTTTGTCATTTCATCAAGGAGTTAATCTATCCCTATCTCTCGGAAACATCGTTGCCTCTTTTATGTTATCTAAACCACAAATAACTTGTGTTATTCTCTCCAACCCAATGCTCCATCCAGAATGCATAGGAGCCCCGTATCTAAACGAATTAATATAACTCTCAAAATTTTTTGGATTTAATCCCTTTGCCTTCAATCTTTCTATCAACAATTCTGGAATATGAATTCTCTGCCCGCCAGAACTTATTTCCACGCCGCCATACAAAGCATCAAAACCCTCGCTATACTCTGCATCTTTCTTCCCGCCCTTTGGCATGATATAAAATGGCTTTATAGAACTTGGCCAAGAATGTGTAAAAACAATATCTCCTTTATACATCTCACAAAGTTTCTTCTCTTGTTCTGGAGTGAAATCTTCCCCGTTTTTACCACCAACCTTTTTAATAGCTTCCTCATAACTTAAATAAACTCCTTTTGGCACTTTTAACTTGACCCCCAACAAATCCAATTCATTTTTACAATTGTTTATAACTCTCTCAACAATATATCTTACAACCCCCTCCAATTCTTTCATTATCTCCATCTGTCCAGCAAAAGCCATCTCAATATCCATCTGCCTTATTTCATTAATATGTCTTGTAGTGTTATGCTTCTCAGCTCTCCAAACAGGAGTTATCATAAATGTCTTCTCCATAGAACAAGCCAACATTTGTTTATACAACTGCGGAGATTGTGCCAAATATCCTTTTTTTTCAAAATACTTAACCTCAAATAACTCTGTCCCGCCTTCAGAAGCAGCACTTATAACACACGGTGGCTGCATCTCAACAAATCCTTTTTTATAAAAATGTTCTCTAAAAGAATTTGCAATCTCGCTCTGAATTTTAAAAATTGCCTGCGTCTTTCTCCTATGAAAATCTAAAAATCTATAATCTAATCTCTTTGGCAATTCTGTCTTAGAAAAATCACTAACATCAATAGGAATCGGTTGTTCAGCAATAGCAAGAATTTCTATCTTATCAGGAATAATCTCAATTCCACCAGGCGCCTGTTTGCTCTTTACAGCTTTTCCCTCAACACTAACAACACTTTCTCTTGACAAATTTATCTTCTCAAAATTAGCATTATCTTTTGTAGCAACACATTGTATTATTCCACTAATATCCCTAACAAGCATAAACCTTACTTTTCCCAAATCCCTTATCTCATGCACCCAACCCTTAACAAGAACTTTTTTCTCTTTTTTCTCCTCAAAAATCTCTTTAACATAACTTCTGTCCATTCTCACTATAACATAAAATCATTTTTAAGCTTTCTGTTTTTCAATATCCCCAACCTCAGCATAACTCTTTGCATTTTCATAAACTCTAACTTTAAACAAAAGATTTTTGTTGTTATCTTTCAATTTTTTCAAAATCCATAAAGCAATGTTCTCAGCACTCGGGCTAACACTTAATATCTCGTTTAAATATTTATGTTCAAGCTCCTCTTTTATTTCGTAAGCATTGTTAAAATCCCACAAGATTCCATTTTCATCAATTAACTCATCTTTCCCTTCAACAAATATCACAACTTTCCATCTATGTCCGTGTAAATTTGCGCATTTTCCGTTATATCCCTCTAACTTATGCGCTGCCTCAAACTCAAATTCAGTTTTTAATCTCATAAAAAATAACAACCCTTGCCATTTAATAATCTTTTTATGCTTTTTTCAATAAACAAAACTAAATCTCACATCACTCTCTTTAATTTCGCATTTCTCCTCAATAAAATTTAATAAAATACCCAATACCTCACAAACTTAAATTTACTGACTATTAATCAAATTATTAATTATCTCCATCGCCTTTCTCTTATCAATCTTATTCCCATACTTGCTTATCACCAGCCCCATATAAGCATTTGCGCTCAAACCTGGTTTTTCCTTAATAATGTTCCTTATCTGTTCCTCTAACTCGCTCTCTCCAACTTTTTCCACTTTCAAAGCATTTTCTAATTTTTCTCCAGAAGCAATTTTGAACAAAATTTCCTTAACATCCCCCTCACTTATTTTACCCTCTCTCAATCTTCCTAAAATCTCTTCCATTACTCTCTCTGTTAAAATTTCTTTTATTTCACTAATATTCTTCTTTAATTTAGTTGCAAACTCGTTTCTCCATAGCGAAATCATCTTACCAACAAGATTTGCATTTTTATCATAAACCCTCATTAAAGCATTAAACTCGTCAATGTTTTCAATGATTAAATTTATCATATCCCCACTTATTCCCTTTTTCTTCAACTCTTCCCTAATTTCACTCTTTAATTTAGGAAGCTCTTTTTTTATTCTATCAATTCTCTCCTTGGATATTCTTAACAAAGGCAAATCTGTTTCAGGATACATCCTTGCCTCACTAGGTAACGGCCTTAAATACTCTGTTGTTCCATCTTCTTTCGCATTTCTCACCTCCCCCTCTTTTTTTCCACTTTCCAAATCTTTTAATTGTCTCTCAACCTCAAGCTCAACTGTCTTTATCATTATCCTCGGTTCTTGAAATCCTTTTATTTCCACTCTATCATGCCCTTTATAGAAATGTTCAAATCCTGCCTTATAGTTCCTATTCCCCTCCTCACCTTGCAAGCCCTTAATATCTCCCCTATTTTTAATGCACACTCTTTTATTTGTTCAGGGGTATATAATTCTGTCTTTGTTGCTATCTCTATTAACGGAATTCCTAACCTATCCAACCTAAAAACAACTTTTTTATCATCCTTCTCAATTATTCTCGCAGCATCCTCTTCCAAGCATATTGTCGCAATTCCAACTTTTCCAAAACTCATCTCAATAAAACCATCATGCGCAATAAGCACTGTTCTCTGAAACCCGCTTGTATTGCTTCCATCTATCACTGTTTTTCTCATTATTTGAGCTATCTGATAAATCTCACAATTTAACAACAAAGCAATTTTCAATGCTTCATCAAGAGCCTCCTCATTTATCATATGTGGTGGCTCTTCATCTAACTCTACTAAACAAGAGTTTTCATCATATCCTTCGTAATAAAAATCTCTCTCTAATTTTGCCTCATGCAACGCGGCAATATCAACCTCTCCGCTTTCTCCCGGAACAGCATGCAACTTTCTCTTCACAACAAAATCCGGTGCTTCTGCCCTCAAATAACTACCACATCTACAAAACAACTTTCCAGAATCAATTTGCTGATGAATTTCCAACCCTGCTTTTAATCCCAATTTAAAATAATCCATAAATTTAGTTAAATAAAGAACTATTAAAACTTAATTAAATTTAATATTCTATTTAAGAAGATATAATTAATTTTGCTTTTTCAAACATTCTTATAGAGTTCGAAAATCCATAAGCAATATATTTTTGAATCTCGTCAATCTCGCTTTTAGTTAAGCAATCATTAAGATAAATTCTACCAAATGGATTAAGTGTTGGTAATGAAATACTGTGAATAGAGTCAACGATTTCATCAAGATTCACAAAAGTATCATTTCCAGCAGAAATAATAACCTTGCCTCTTAACAACTTTAACATTTTTTTTAAACTACCTCTCCGAATTTTATTTAAATCATTTGGAATGCTTATCACACCACTAACAGCACGAACAAAACTGCACCCTAGATCAATATATTTAATTCTATAATTGCCATTAGGATTTGCCTCAATTGAATAATTCTGCCGTTTATTTATTATATCATCTATAAGAAGTGCTTCAAGATAAGGAATATCAAGATTTAATGCATCGTTTACTTTATTATTTGGATCTATCCTGTTTATATTTTCCCTGAATATTTCTGATAAAAAATAATATTCTCTCCCCGAGTGATTTATTTTATCATAACCAGGCAAATATTCAAATCTAACATTGCCATTCAAATTCAGAACTAAATAAAAATTAACTGTTTGTAATCCCAATCTCCTTGCCAATTCCAAAGTTAAAACTTCGTAAATTGGCTGATGGCCAACCATCAAAGAACTATCTTTTGGAATAGAAGAGCCGTTACAATATTTAAAATATCCTCGAAGAATAAAAGTTCCCATACTATCATAAACATCACATTCCGCGCCAGGATTTGATCCCTTTCTATTGCTTAAAATTTTTAATATTGTTTCCATTTTATGGAGCAAAAATCCTTCTTTATAAACCTTTCCGTATGTAACTCCTAAATAGTTACAATAAATATCTCAAAATTTAATATAACTCCGATTCCCTCTCAAACTCAATCCTCTCGCTTATCTCCCCTGCGAAATTCTCAAGCATTTTTTCCCTTACTCTCATTTTCCAACCATAATGCCCCAAAACCCACCCCAATTTTACAAACGCTGTTTCAGCAAGCATATTCCCTAAATAAATAACACCCGCCCTTTCAATCTCTCTTGCACTTGAATAAACATATGGATTCACTTCGCCAAAAATTGTCTGACTCGTCATGCAAATAACAAGTCCGTTTTTTATATGCTTCTTTAGTTTTGGAATCCAACTCTCATTTATCTGTCCAAGTCCAAAACCTTCTATTACCAGCCCCTTATATTTCAAAGCATAATAATCTAATATTGAAGAATCCTGTCCAGGATAAAATTTTAACAAAGCAACCTTATCGCTATAAGCCAAATCAAGCTCCACTTTCCTATTTTCATCACTTCTCTTATATTGAGAAATAAACTCAATTTTATCTTTCCATACTTTTGCAATTGGTTTTTCATTCACACTCTTGAAAGCATCTCTTCTTGAAGAATGCAATTTCCTTGCCCTCGTTCCTCTTATTGCATAACAAAAATTATCATTTACATTTGCATGTCCAACCAAAACAACCTCTGCACAATCAGAAATAGCCATCCTCGCAGCACATTGTAGATTTAAACTCGCATCACTGCTTGCCCTATCAATGCTTCTCTGCGCATATGTCAATACCACAGGCTTATTTAAATTTCTCAAAAAGAAAGACAAAGCCGCAGCACTATATCCCAATGTGTCTGTCCCGTGTGTTATTATAATTCCTTTAATATTATCATCATTTAACATCTTTTCAGCACACTCCGCAATTTTTATCCAATGTTCGCTTGTCATATTCTCGGAAAAAACCATAAATGGAATTTCAAGTTTTTTTATATTCACAATCTTCAACAACTCGGGATAATAATTCAAAAATTCATCAACATCAGTTATAGGTTTAACACCACCTGTTGCCTGGCTTGCCTTGCTCGCAATAGTCCCCCCTGTTATTATTAACCCAATTGAAGGAAGTTCTTTTCTCTCCTCTCTCTTTAAAAATTTGGCTTTCTCTTCATTATATTTTCTTAAAACCCTTGCGCCAAGAATGTTCTCTTTCTTTATCCCTATATTATATCCAGATTTTAATTTCAATAAAACAATATCGCTCTCCGGACTTTCTAAAACCTGCCCGTCTATCTCCTCTAATGCTAACCTTAACCTCACATAATCTCCTTTATTAAAATTAAGCTCAACCATTTTATTAGATTATTTATTAGAAATTTAAACCTTCCCATAAAATATGTTGTTGAATTATCATTGCTAATTTAAATAAAAAAATTAAGTTTTCTTTAGTTTGCTCAGCCCAATCAAACTCACCCATTCTTCCATAATTGCTTTAACACTTTCTAAAGAAGACAAAAATTTATCTAAAACATCCGAAGATGCAACAATAAACAATAAAACAAAATCCTATTTAATTAATTCTTTGTTCAAAAACTCATTAACAATTTTTAAACAATTTTTTTGATTAGCCCATTTTAACATTTTCTTTCCTTTTTCAAAATTAACCCACTTAAAACCATTATGTTCAGTCCTATCAATCCTAACTTTTCCATTCACAACTTCAACACAAAAAAGTCTCCATTTTTGCCCGATTATCCCTTTTCTATCAACTAATTCTTTTTTATAATTAAACTTTCCGCTTTTTTTCATATCAAATATTTGTTTTATTTTTAATCCACTCTCCTCTTTTACCTCTCTCCTTACGCAATCAATCAAATTCTCTCCTTTTTCCTTCCCGCCTTTTAAAAACTCCCATCCTTTCCAATGCAATTTTCTATGCAATAATAAATACACAACTTTGTTTTTTAATTTCTTAAAAACAACAACAAAAACCCCCTTTCTATATTTTCCCTTCATTTTTTCTTTGCAATCCTCCAAACCAACTCAAAATAATTTCTATACGAGTCAGCAACCTCCTTTTCGTTTATCACAACAGCAAATGGGTTTTCCTTTTTCCAAAAGATTAATGCAACCTTGCCTTTATAAATATTAATTGCAAGAGGATTAGCATATTTCTCAGGAATATATCTTATTTCAGCAAGAGGAACTTTTTTTCCTAAACTTTCAGAAGCAATTATTCTTGCCCTTATTCTTTTCTCTCTTCTCCTTTTGTCATACCACTCAAAATAAAAAGGCAAAACATCAAATGCCTTTCGTGAAGCCCCTAAAATTAAAATTTCTTTATTTTCTTCTTCCAACTGCTCCTCAAAAACAACTCTTAACCCGTTTTTTCCAGAATAAAAATTAGTTTCTTGTTTTTCTTTTGTTTTCTCATAAAACATTTTCAATTTCGGCAACGCTTCCTTAAACTTCTCCTCTCTCTCCTTTAATCTATCTAAAAACCTCTCAGGATTAACAGCCTCAAACACTCTGCGATTATTTTTAATTATGTATCCAACCAACCCTTTTCTTATTAGCCTATCGCAAATATCATAAACATTCCTTCTGTGTACTCCTGTCTTCCTTGATATCTTTCCAGCCAAAGAAGGCCCGATTTCCAACAAAGCTAAATAAACTTTTGTCTCATATTCACTCAAGCCAATCTCTTCTAATACCTCGTGAATTTCCATATAGCTCTAAATTCAACTTGATTTTTATATTTATCTATAGAGGTAACCAAAATCACCACATTAATTTTTTAACTCATTTATCTAAATTATATTAACTAAATTTAATCAAAAAACAAAATGGCAAACGAAATACTTGAAAAAAAGATAATTGAACTCATAGCAACCGACAGGATAGAAATTCCGATTTCAAGCATCTCAGGAAAGCTTAAAAGAATAAAGCCAAAGCTCGCAGAAGAAATTGTTCTTCCTGAAAACAAAAGATACAATGGCGAGAGAGCATATGCAAAAATAGAGGAAGAGAACAAGGAAAAAGCAAGAACACTAAAAGAAGCAATAGAAGAATTTTGTCAGAAATACCCTCGTTATGGAGAGGTTTTGAAAGGAATTATTGCAGAAAAGCGCATTGAGAGAGAAACGCATCTCTATTTTGGGCTTAAAGAGGGATGTCATCTAACATCAGAAGATTACATTGCTGTCTTAAAAGAACTTGGTTTCGGCAAAATAACAGCAGAAAGGCTTTATCCTGAATTAATAGAGATTTCTAGAAATATGCAAAAGAAGCGCGGAAATCCAGAAAGAAGCATCCTGATAAACAAATAAACTTAAATTTTTTATTAATTTTTCTTAATTTAATTTTGATTTCCTTTTAAAGCTCCTCGCTTTGCTGTATGCCTAAATTCATCACAAAACAAAATGGACCCACGAGGAGTTGAACCTCGATTAACCGGTCCGAAGCCGATTGTTCTATCCGTTGAACTATGGGTCCCATAAATATTAAATATCTCTCTTTTTTAATACTATTGATAAAAAAGAGATAATAAGAAACACGAAAATGTCAAACTACTTTATAGCAATCTGTACGCTGTTAGGTACAATTATAGGAGCAGGCATCTTGGCAATTCCTTATGTTGTATCAAAATCAGGTTTTGCAATAGGACTTTTTCATCTTGTTTTTCTCGCAATTGCTATAACACTAATAATGCTTTATCTTGGGGAAATCGCGCTAAGAACAAAAAAATCCCTGCATCTCTCCGGATATGCTGAAAAATATCTTGGCAAAAAAGGTAAAATCGTGATGTTTATCTCTCTCGCTTTTGGCATTTACTCAGCACTTGTTGCTTATCTAATAGGTGAAAGCGAATCAATTTCTTATTTGCTCTTCAACTCAACACAATATTCGTTAATAATTGCGATTATATTCTGGTTTTTCATGTCATTTATCCTTTACCTCGGATTTAAAGTTTTCAAAAATGCAGAAACAATAGCAGTTACATTTGTTTTTGCTATGATAATCCTTATTATTGCTTTCACATCAAACAAAATAGATATATCAAATCTCCATTATTTAAACCCGAACAATTTTTTTGCTCCTTTCGGAGTTATTCTTTTTGCCTATCTCGCATTTTCAATAATGCCTGAGATAGAAAAGATTCTCTCAAATGAAAAGCAAAAAATGAAAAAAACAATTATTACAGCTTATTTCATCGCATTCTTAATCTATGCCATATTTACAATTTGCGTTATTGGCTTTCGTGGCACGTCAATTCCAGAAATAGCAACAATCGGTTTAGGAAAACCATTTGTAATTTTGGGAATATTAACAATGTTTACAGCATATTTAGCTCTATCCACCGCCCTAATTGATTCATATAATTTTGACTTTAAACACTCGCGAAAAATCTCTTGGTTATTAACCATATTCGTCCCGATTATTATTTTCCTTGCTCTTGAATTTTTTAACAAAGCAAGTTTCGTTAAAGTTATTAGTATTGGTGGAGCAATCTCAGGCACACTTACAGCAATCCTTATTTTAATAATGGCAAAAAAAGCCAAATCTTATGGAGACATTACCCCAAATTATTCCATACCTTACTCAATCCCAATAGCAATCATTCTTGCACTTATTTTCATAATCGGAACAATAATAGAAATCATTAACACTCTTACTTAAGAAAAGTTTAATCTTGAATTTTCAAAAAATCTTTCTCTTTCTATCCCAATTCTAATTTTGCCGATTTTAATTATCCAATTATCTTAACAATCCATTTAATTGTTTTATTACAGCAAAAATCTATTGTTAAAATTAAGCTCTCTTTTCTTATTATGCATCAACAACTTGCCATTAACTTTTTTATTAATGCATATTAATTTCACTAAAACACATCACACTAATATTTTAACAATCTCTCCAATACCTTTCTTGAAACAAAATAATCTGCCCTTTTCTTTGTCTTTGCCATTATCATTCCCATAAGAAAATCAAATGCTTTTTTCTCACCTTTTTTATAATCTTTTACAGCCCCCTCATTTTCTTTTAGAACCTCTTCAGCAATTTTCGTAATCTCCACCTCATCAGTTATTTTACTCTCATGTTTAACAACATCATTAGGATCAAAACTGTTAGGATAAAACCGATTTAATATCTCTTTTGCTTTTAGTTCAGTTATCTTTCCATCTTTTACTAACTTTAATAAATTAACAAAATGCTCAACCTTTAAATTAACCTCATTAAGCGTTTTCTTATTATAATTCAAAAACCTTAACAACTCTATCGTTACCCAAGGCAAAGCAAATTTCCCATCAATTTTTTCAGCAACTCTCTCAAAAAACTCAACAATATCAATATTTTTCGTTAATATCTCTGCGTTTTTCTTATCAATTTTATGTTTCTTTATTAATTTTTTTAATTTTTCCTCAGGCATCTCAGGAATTTCTTTCTTTACCTCCCCAATCTTTTTTTTCTCAATAATAATTTCTTGTAAGTCTGGCTCATTTATAAAACGATAATCTTCTGCGCTTTCCTTTTCCCTCATTTTTTCTGTCTTTCCTTTTGCCTCATCAAATCTTCTTGTCTCTCTTGTCTTTCCACCCTCTAACATTTGTCTCTTTAACTCATATTCTATTGCCTTTCCAATATTCTCTATAGAATTTATGTTCTTTATCTCAACCCTCTCTGTCTTTTTAGGAATATTTACATTAACATCTGCTTTTATTCCTGCGTTTGAATCAACTGCCTTCAAATAAGAAAGATTATGAACAAGGATTTTTAACCAATTTACAACTTCTTCTGCGCTACTAAAATCTGGTTCAGTTATTATCTCAACTAACGGCAAACCACTCCTATTATAATCAACACACCCATTATCCGGATTCCATGAAGCAGGATCTTCTTCAAGATGCATGCTCTTTATCCTTATTCCACCCAAATTCCCATTCTCACCCAAAGCAACACTTTCTGCCCCTGAAATAGTATTCTGATATCCTTTTGGCAAATCCGGCCAATCATAATGCTTTCTCTGCCATCTTAACGAGTTATTTATTTTACACCCCAACATTAAAGCAATCGCTATTGCTTTCTTTATTGCCTCAAAATTCGGAGCCATTGGTTTTGCCCCAGGCATTCCTGTACAAATCGGACAAACATAAATATTCGGCTTCAATCCTCTCTCTCTTGACGCCTTGCACCTACAAAAAAGCTTTTCTTTAGTTAAAAGATAACAATGTATTTCCAATCCAATCATTCCTTTTATCTCATTTACCATAGTCAATTAACATAAATGAGTTTTATAATTGTTTTTGTTTTTTAAATTATTAATTTTGATTATAAGAATTACTTTTATCAAACCAACAAATAATATAAATCTAAAAGTTCTCTTAAAAATTTTCTATCCCAAAATTCAAATTCAACAAAAAAGTTTTAAATTAATTTAATAAGCTATATTTACACAAAGCCCGCCATAATTTGGACTATTAGAATCTATATTACTAGTGCAATCAACACTCCCACCAGTTGCTTTTACACCCTTCGCTTCGCTACAAGTCGCATTCAAATATCCAAAAATGCGATTAGCAAAATTACTACATCCATGATTTAAATCTGTAGATGATATTGAAGTAATAACAGCTCCGCTGAATCCTGTTAGATAATTCCCATCGCCAGACTTAACACCAATAGAACGACTATACAACACATTCTGATATCTCTTTAAGTTAGTTGTTAGATTTGTTATACCAGAAATATATGCTGCGCACAAACAAACATTGTTCTTTGTTAAAACACCATCGTTACATCCCCTATAAGTTCTACTATTGTCTTCCCAAGCACCCAAGCAAGCTCCCCTCAAAAAGCCATTAAATTTATCCACATAATTATCGGTTACACAAATATCATTACATGTTATCTTATATTCCCCACTACTTTGTGTTGTTAATGCAGAATTTTCATATAAAATTGTTCCGCCAAACCCTTCACTAATAGTAGTTGTGAAAAACGGAATACCAACAGCAGTTTTATTCATATTATTACATACAACAGCAGCAGCACAACTGCAAACAACCCCATTGTCCTGATTATTATCGCACCCAATTTTTTTGCCAGTTGCCTTATCAAATGCATTTAAACACACCCCGCCAGAATATTTTTCACTACAAAGAGATTTACAATCCTTACTTTTATCTCCTATCCCCCTGCTATAAAATTCAATACATGACGAAGTAGGTGTTGCGGAATTTATGTTACCCAACACAAAACCCCCATCATTAAAAATAATTCCATTTTTATTTTGTATATCCGTAATTATGTTACCAATGGTAGTAGTAGGGGGAGTAGTAGAGGTAGTAGTAGAGGTAGGTCCACCAAACCC
>JAOAJC010000012.1 GCA_026414385.1 Candidatus Pacearchaeota archaeon
GAAAGCAAAAACTCTTTCTTATCATCTCCCAAACTCGCAATAACTTTAGAATTAGCAGGAATTAACTCTCCTTGTCTCAAATTTAATCTTAAAACCCCAGATATTTTTTCTTTATTATTATAAACATCGTCAATGTCAATCCCGACTCTTCCCGTAATATGCAACTTATTTGCAAAATAAGTTAGCCCCACGAAAATTAAAATTAAAGCAATAGCAACATAAATAAAAGATTTTGTTCCATCGTTAAAAAAACCATATTTAAATTTCTCCCTTAACCCCAATTCCCCATATTTTACATACCTTTTTCTTACATTTCCATCTTCATCTCGATAAGATTGATAATAATACGGACCAAAAACTTTCCCATCCTTCCGAATATATTTTTTATAGGCCATAAAACCCTCTTTTTACCAATTATCTAACAAAAAGAATATATTTAAAAGTTACCCCCACCAAACTATAATCTACTAAACCTGTTTTTTTGATAAAATTATATCTTTTATATCAGTTACCCCCACACTAAAATCCAACATTAACTATTAATAAATTAAACCCAAACCAATCTATTAATTAAAATTCTGCAAAGCATAAACTATATCCATACACGAATTAATTCCAAAACATAATTATATCTCAATTAAGCACAAAGTTTAATTATTTTTATTTTGTCATTATTTATCATAATCATATCAATAACCTCTTATGGCTAATTCATTGGTTTTAAAACCATAAATTTCCTGCCATCTATCAGCATATTCCTTAAATAACAAGCCTTAAATATTATTTTGTCTATTTTTAATAATGATAGAAGCTTATTTTACAGGAGAAAAATTTATCTCCACATCAGAAGAAGCATTTTCTCTTTATGAAAAATCTCGTTTTGGAGAAAAAAAAGATAAAAAAATAGAATATTCCGCAATAGAAGCGCTTTTTCTCCTCTCAATTAAAAAACTCTCTGTTTTCTCAGAAAAAAAACAACTAACAGAAGAATCTCTAATTAAAAAACTAAGAAAAAAAGACAAAAGAATAGAAACAAAACTCATTGTCTATTCAGACTTAAGAAAACGCGGTTATATTGTTAAAACAGCATTAAAATATGGAGCAGATTTTAGAGTATATGACAAAGGTTTATTTCCAGGAGAAGAACACGCAAAATGGATTTTGTTTGCAACAAAAGAATACGAATCAATTAGTTGGCACGAATTTGCTGCAAAAAACAGGATTGCCCACTCAACAAAAAAGAATCTTTTAATAGCAATAGTTGATGAAGAAGGTGATGTTTCCTATTATGAAATTCAATGGATAAAACCATAAACAACAACCATTTACCCGATATAGTCTATTTAACAAATCAATCAAAATAAATTCTAACAAACTTAAAAACATCATCTTAATAATTTAATCTAATTATCCAAACCATCTCATAAATTTTATACATCACCAAAACATTCTGTGCATCTCTCATTTTTTCTACATAATATTTTTAAAAACTTAAAATAACAAGATTTTTAAATGCGTATTCAAAAACATAATCATGGGAAGAATAAAATCATTATTGATAAAAAGAACCTCAAAACAACTAATAGAAGAAGGAATTCCATTTACATCTTCCTTTGAAACAAACAAAAAACTCTTAGGAAATACCATGCCATCAAAACCATTAAGAAATAAAATAGCTGGTTATATTGCTAGACTAAAAAGAATAGAAATGCTTAAAAAGGCTAACAAAACTAATTTATTAGAAGAAACAACAGGAGAATAACATGGAAGAAAACACAAAACCGCAAGAAAACACAACTGAAATCAAAAAAGAAGAACAAAAAACAAAAGAAGACAGCAATATTATTTTCATAGGTAACAAACCAATAATTAATTATGTAAGAAGCGTCTCTGTTCAATTAAATAAAGCTCAAGGCAAAGACGTTATTGTCCGTTCTCGTGGGAAATTCATCTCAAAAGCAGTAGATGTTATTGAGATATCAAGAAGAAAATTCCTTGAAAAAGAAAATGTCAAAATAAAAGACATTAAAATCGCATCAGAATCTTTTGAAAAAAATGGAAAACCAACTTTTGTCTCAACAATGGACATAGTTCTTGGCAAATAAGATTATAAGAATTACCAAAATATTTACTAAGCGAATTCACCACTATCAATGTCCATATATTAATTCTTAAAGATAAACCGCCTAATTAACAAAATGGCTGCACCGAGAATCGAACTCGGGACCTCGGCCTTATGAGAGCCGCGCTCTAACCGACTGAGCTATGCAGCCGATTTTAGAAATCATAAATAGTTTAAAAAGGTTAATAAATCAACACTTATTATAATAACCATTATTAAACCAATAAATATTACAAGCGCAAAAATTTATAACTGCTTGCAAAATAAAACAAAAAACATCAGATTCTGCTACAAGCAATAGAAATTGCAGTTATTATCTTGTTTCAAAAAAACAAAATACAATTAATGCATAGATTACAATCAAACTCTTACCAAAAACCTAATCCTATCATCTTCTTTTCTTGGAATTATGTGTATGTGAGCATGCATCACAAACTGCCCCGCTGGCTCAAGATTATTCATCACTAAATTAAAGCCATCACCTAATTTCTTTTCTAAAAGTTCAAAAGAAACTTTCTTGCAAAACTCCAACATCTCGTTTCCCAACTTATTAGGAATATCTAACAAAGTCACAAAATGTTTTTTTGGAATAACTAACATATGCCCCTCTGCAACAGGATTAATGTCTTTTATTGCAATAAAATTGTCGCTCTCATGAACTATCTCAGAAATAATCTCTCTCTTTGCAATTTGACAAAATATACACTTTTTGTTTGAAGTTTCCTTATCCGATTGCACGCCATCTTCTTTGTTTATTTTATCACTCATCTTTATTTCCACCAACTACGCTATTAAACATCTTCTCATAATAACTTTTCTTTAATACCTGTCTATTAATTGCGTCTTTGCCAACCCCAAAAATCCATTTTTGCCACCACTTAACGCTTTCAGGCGCACCAACCAAAACTCCTGCAAGCTTGCTAATCTCTTTTGCAAATTTAGATTTTTTATCATAAATGCTGGTCGGCATTCTCTCAAAAAGCGCCTTTATGTTAGTTTTATCATCAGGAATCTTTGCCAATACAGGAATCTCAACAGCTTTTTCTATATCTCTCAAATCCAACTCATAATCCGGCATTCTTGACTTATTTATAATTATCCCGTCAATTGGTTTTCCCCTGTTCTTTGCCAACTTAGCAGCTCTTAACGAACAAGCCAAAGTTGGATAATCTGGAGTTGTAACAACGAATAAATGTTCAGAAGCACATATGCTTGATAAAATCTCTTCATTCAAAGCAGGAGAACTATCAATAATAATAAAATCATATTTTTCTTTGACTTCTTGCACTTTTTGTTTTAGTTTTAGAGGATTTATTTTTTTTGTATAAAAATAACTTCCAGGAACAACATCAACATTGAATTTCCTATGAATTGCATCATACAAAGTCAATTTTCCATAAAGCACATCGTGAATTGTGCATTCTGGCTTTACAATATCCATATGCAAACCAACATTAGGAGCAGAATAATTAGCATCAATTAACAACACTTTTCTGTTATGTTCATTTGCCAAAGAAGCAGCCAATGAACTACTTATCGTCGTCTTTCCAACACCTCCTTTTATGGCAATAACGCCTATCACCCTACCCATACTATTAAAAGAAATCAAACATATTTAAATTGTTTGTTCGCAAAATTCCTACTCTGATTATAAATATGGACTCATCGGGAATTGAACCCGAACCTCATCAATGCGAATGATGCGTACTGCCGTTATACTATGAGCCCTTTTGTTCGATATTAACTAAATTCATTTTTGTTATTAACTTTCTTATTCTATTGCAAAGTTCTCATTGTAATTAACAAAATGGACCCGCCGAGAATCGAACTCGGATCTCATCCATGCCATGGATGCAGTCTACCATTGGCCTACGGGCCCAACAATAAAACTCAAAAAACGCAAATTATAAACTTATTTATAATGGCTAAAAACTATCTCTGCCTTTGACATCTTTCTATAAAACATTAATTCCGGACTTATTTTCTTTGTCTCAAAAATCACCAAATCCAATCCCTCCCAAAATAAGAACCATCCACCCGGCTCTAACAAAACCACCAAAAACTCAAACCAAAAAACCTTACTTCCATGATAAAACAAGATATAAGAAGCGATAAACATAAACAAAATTCCAAAAATAACAAATAAAAACCCGTTAATCATTATTTTCTTTCTTTCTTTTTCAAGCATCTCTTTATGCTTCTTAAAATGTTCTCTCAATCTCTTTTTAATCAAAATCTCCCTCTCAACTTTTCTCTCACCAATCGGTAAAAGCAATCTTAATTGAAAACTTCCATCTTTCAATTCTCTCGTTGCTCTCCTTGCCTCATCTAAAAAATCAATAGAAAGAGCTCTCTGTGAATAAGGCCTTGGATCAAAATCAGAAAAAATGTCGTCATAATTGCTTAAAAGCAAACTCACTTCTGCCTCTCTCAAAATTTCTTCTTCATCACTTATAAATCTCTTGTTATTACTCTCAACCAATGCCTCTTTTTCCATTAACATTAAAAGAGAACTTATTATTTAAAACTATTTAAACCTAATTTCAAAGTTTGCGCCATACAATCCTAAATTAACCACTTAGTTATCTAAAACAAGCAGGTTTCCCTCCCTCTTTTCTATGATACCTTAAACACAAACAACAAATCCCATGATTCTCACAATCTTTTTCCTTACACGGACAATCTCTCTCATTTTCTTCTTTGTTTAAACATTGTTTTCTCATATCACTTCACCCTTGTCTCAACTATCTTTCCAGCTTTCTCAAATTTTATCTCAGAATTTAATAATTTCCTTAAAACATCTTTTAAATCGCTAATCTTTACTCTTATTTGTTTTGTTGAATCTCTCTCTCTTATCGTAATGCTCTTATCTTTTAAGCTTGTTTCGTCAATAGCAACGCAATAAGGAGTTCCAATTTCATCATTTCTTGCATATCTTCTGCCTATACTACCTGACTCATCATAAAGAACATTCCACTCATTTCTTAAATCACAATAAATTTCTTTTGCCATCTCCACAAGCTTCTCATCAACCTTTACGATAGGAAGAACAGCTACTTTATATGGAGCCAATTTAGGATGCAAATGCAAAACAATGTTATCTCTTTTCTTATCATACTCATATGCATCAAACATAAAAACAAGAAAAGCCCTCTCAACTCCTTGTGATGGTTCGCAAACAACATGTGGAATTAATTTTGTTCCTTTCTCGTCAATTACAATAGACATCTCTTTTCCCGAATGCTTCTCATGTTGTTTTAAGTCATAATCAGTTCTATTAGCCATTCCTTGCAACTCTTTCCAACCAAATGGAAACTCATATTCCAAATCCCAAGTATCATAAGCATAATGACTCTTTTCATCTCTCATATGCTGTCTTATTCTAAATTTCTCTTTATTCGCTCCCAAACCAACAAACCACAAATACTCCTGCTCCAACCAATAAGCATGCCAATCTGTTTTTATTATCCCATTTTTAAACGCATCTTTAAACTTCATTTTTTCCATTTTTTTGTTCTTCTCCTGCATCTCTGCAGAATAGACAAAAATTTCAGAATTGCCAATAGCATAAGGACATTTCTCTTTCGGATTTACAAAATACTCAATTTCCATTTGTTCAAACTCTCTCATCCTAAATAGAAAATCCCTTGGGGCTATCTCATTTCTAAATGCCTTCCCAATCTGCGCAATTCCAAAAGGCAATTTCATTCTTGCGTTCTCTTGCACAAATTTAAAGTTTGTAAAAATTAATTGTGCCGTCTCTGGACGAAGATAAGCAAATCCGTCAATTCCAACATTTGTTTTAAGCATTGATTGAAACTCTCTTGCCTTCTCAAAATCATATTCCCCGCCGCAAATACACTTGACTTTTCCAATCTCATGCTTGTCAATTTTATTAGATTTTTTACACTTCTTACACATTACAATAATGTCACTAAAACTTGCAACATGTCCAGACGCTTCCCAAACCTTAGGATTAGTTATTATTGCGCCGTCAATTCCAACAACATCGTCTCTTTTTGTAACATGAAAACTCCACCACTCTTTTTTTATATTATTTTTTAATTCAACGCCCAAATGTCCAAAATCCCAAAAACCAGCCAATCCGCCATAAATCTCTCCAGACGCATAAACAAACCCTTTTCTCTTGCAAAACATTGCTAAATCATCAACGCCCAATTTCCCATTTTCCTGTTCTATGCTCTCCCCTTTTTCCTTTTTATTTCCCATTATTAAAAAGAGAAGCCACATTATTTAAAACTATTCAATTAATATTCAATCAAAAAAAGCAATTTACTATTTTACTAAATACCACTCCTAAAAAACACGTCCCTAAATTAAACAACCATTCAAGAAGTTTAATAGCAAAAAGAATAATTTATAATCTGTTTAAAATTTTTATTTAATTATTTTATTTATATTTAAAAATTCATTAATAATTCAAAAAATTGTTTTCCAAAAGATAATAACCTTAAACTTTATTCTTATTTGCTAATTCCGCCCATTCTGCATACAGTCGTATTGCAATCAGGACATTTCCCTTTTGCAATTTTTACGCCTTTTGCAGTAGTGCTCTCAACAGGTTCTTTTATCTCAACCTGTTTTTTGCACTTAACGCAATATCCTTTTGTTGCCATTTTCCCTCCTTCGTGATTTATCATAAAGAAAACCGCTGCTTTTAAACTTTTATCTTTTTATGGCTCCCTATAAAATAAATCCATATAATGCAAAGGTTTACCAACTTTTTTGCATTACATACCATCCTCTTAAATAGCAACCCGCTTTGCAACAAATCTAAGAACAAAGGCATATCTCCTGCATTTTTCCTTCCGACTACATAAGCACTTGTGTAACAATGTGCTGTTCATCGCTAAGCACATTTTTTATTTTTGCTAAAAATTACAAAGATTCTAAAATCTCTCTGACTCAAGATTTGACTCCATAGATATGCTTCATATAAAAGTTCTGTCCATCCATTTTAGCCACCATCTTTAATTATTTATAATTAAATAAAATTTCCTACTTATAGAAACTTTCTACAGCGCCACTTTTTATGTTTTTGATTTCTTATAGCAAAAAACCCTTCAACAGCAACAATCAACCCAAATATAACCAAAACTAACGAAATAATGCACAACAACCAATTTTGTTCATAGAAAAATCCACCCTTTCTAAAAACTAAAAACAAAAGCGCAGATATAGTTGTTAATAAAACAAATATCATCGGCATCACAACATACCATACTTTTTTATTCTTCGCAACTAAATACGACGCAATACTAACTAACGAAATTGCTGCTATAAGCTGGTTTGAAGAGCCGAACAATCTCCATAACGTCTCATATGAATTTGTAATTGCTAAAATCCAAGCAAAAATTAATGTTAAGAAACTTGCAACAAACTTGTTTTTCAATTTAGGAATCAAGCTCTCGCTAATAACATATCTCCCAAGCCTTGCAGAACTATCAACACTTGTTAATATAAACTGATTTATCATTAATGCCCCTAATAAAGAAACAATCCCAAAATTCAAAAACGGAATTCCTATGGAACTTACAATATTTCCAAATCCTGTTGAAAAAACAACAATCCACCCTTTACTTAAATCAATCCCAGAAATCTTTTCTCCACTCCAACCAATTCCAGAAATAACAACAATCAAAACCAGCAAAGCAAGAAAACCCTCCAAAATCATTGAACCATAAGCAATTGCCTTTCCATCAGATTCTTTTGCGAGTTGCTTGCTCGTTGTTCCAGAAGAAACTAATGAATGAAAACCAGAAACAGCCCCGCATGCGACAATAATAAACATAAACGGCCACAACATCAATGGAGAATTTTTGATTATCATGGGAGCGCTTATCTCTGGCCTAACGATTAAAATCCCAACAAAACCCAAAGCTAAAATCAAAAACAGCTGTATTGAACTTATATAATCTCTTGGTCTTAAAATTAGCCAGACAGGAAGCACAGAAGCAACCCCTGTATATAAAATAATTATTGTTACCCAAACATTCTTCAAAATAATCGGATTCTCAATTGGCAATTTTAATGGAAATTTATATCCCAACCATATAGAAAAGAAAACAAAAAAAATTCCGATTAAAGTTGCTTTCTTGTAATCAAATTTAAATTTTTCAACACCCACCCCTAAAATAATCGCAATAATAGTTATTGCAGTTATAGGAATCACAAGTTCAGGTTTCTCTATAACACTATCAGCAGTTGAAACAGAAAAAACAGTTATTATCAGAACAAGAGTGAGCCATATCATAAACCCAAAAACCCAACCAGCCCTCTGATTTATAAAATTCTTTGCAAGAACAGAAATTCCTTTTGCCTTATTCCTCACAGAAGCCATCAACACAACATAATCATGAACTCCCCCAATTAAAACAGAACCTAATGTAATCCATAATGCAACAGGTAACCATCCAAAATAACTGACAGCCAAAATAGGCCCAATTATCGGCCCAGCCCCTGCTATTGAAGCGAAATGATGTCCAAACAACAATGGTTTCTTTGACGGAGAATAATCACCCTTGTCTCTATTTATAACAGCAGGAGTTTTGTTTTTATCATTCGGCCTTATTTGTTTCTCAAGAAATTTTCCATAGAAAAAATATCCAAAAGCAAGCCACACAACCCCTATAACTAAAATTAATGTTGAATTCATCTTGATTTTTATTCACCTCTTCAATCCTGAAATTTTCATTCAAAGCGCGATTCATGAACTCTTCAATCTCTTTTGAGTTGGCTTTGAGTTAGAGTTGCACAAATCTATGCTCTGCGAGCACTTCGATTCCTGTCCGAACTTTAAGCGCACGCCAGGAATCGAACCTGGACAAACCGGGCTGCAGCCGGTTGCAATACCATTATGCTACGTGCGCACTTATAGAATTGACTTATTTAATTATTTAAATCTTTATTAAAAATAAGTTAAGTTTTTAAGCAAAAAAATCCTTTGCTTAAAATGAAAAAAAAGAAGTTAGCTCAAAAAGAAAACAACCACATTCTTAAAAAAATAAAATACCCGAAATTTATTTTATTTTTACTCACAGTCATAATCGCATATATAATTTTTAAAAATAGAGAAATTCCATTTATCCAAAACCACATTCTACCGCTTAGTTATTTTGGAGTTTTCATTTCAGGCACACTTTTTACTTTTGGATTTACATCAGCGCCAGCAACAGCACTTTTTCTTCTCTTTGCCGAAAATGTCAATCCAATAATTGCAGCGCTAATAGGCGGTGCAGGTGCTCTCTTAGCAGACTCGCTAATTTTCCTTTTCATAAGAACCTCGTTCAAAGATGAAATAATAAAATTAGAACATGAAAAAATAATTCATTATATAGAGACAAAAATTCCCTCAAAAATAAAAAGAATAATCCTCCCAATAATTGCAGGATTAATCATCGCCTCTCCCTTACCTGATGAAATAGGAATCTCAATGCTCGCAGCCTATCGCACCATCTCACCAAAATTCTTTGCCTCTATCTCTTATCTAATGAACACAATAGGAATACTAATAATTTTGTTAATAGGAAGAGCAATTTAATATTTAAACCAAAAAACGCATAAACAAAAATTCAAATCTCTTTTATAAATTTTTTAATTTTCATCTCAATCCGATTAATTATTTCTTTTATCTTTTCCCTCTCGCTCTCGTCAGCATCTTCAATTTTCCAAACAACGACTTTCTCTTCTGGAAAAATACTGCTATCAACATTATTTGAGACAACAACAATCTTGTCAGCCCATTTTATATCTTGTTCGTTGATTTCCCTTGCCTGCTCATCAATTATTTTTATGCCCTTTTCTTCAAGAACATCCTTAACATTCTTGCATACATAAGGACGCGTCAAATCTTTTCTTATTCCGCAACTCTTAACCTCCACCCTATTGTTTTTATTATATTTATTAAAAATTGCCTCAGCTACCTTGCTTCTAAACCTATTGTGCTTACAAACAAACAAAACTTTCATAACCTTTGCAAACAAGATTATGTTTATAAATCTTTTAGGAACTTTTAAATAACAATTTAAAGATATGGTATTATGCGCCTGTAGCTCAGCCTGGATAGAGCATCGGACTTCTAATCCGAGGGTCGTAGGTTCAAATCCTATCAGGCGCGTTCTAGCCTCAAATAATAAAAAATAAATAATCCTGAAATGATTTCAAAATATATTTAGGTTTAAACAAAACCAAATTTGCTTTATGAAACTTAAAAAAGATATATTGCTGAACACAAAACAATGTGCAAAACACCTCTTAGGAAAAATAATTTGCAGAAAAACAAAAAATAAAATTCTCAAAGCAAAAATAGTTGAAACAGAAGCTTATTTTGATAATAAAGACCCTGCATCAAGAGCTTGTCAAAATGGCGACTTAAAAAAAACAATGGAAATGGAAGCAGGAACCATTCTCGTTTATGGAGTGCATAACAACTGGTTATTAAACATAATAACTGAAAAAAAAGGAACTCCTGGTGCAGTCTTAATAAGAGCAGTTGAACCAATAAACTTCAAAAGCAAAACAAACGGCCCAGGATTACTAACAAAAGCAATGAAAATAGACAAATTTTTTCATAAAAAAAACATATTCTCTCAAAAAGACATATGGATAGAGGAAAATAAAGAAAATTTTGAAATTATAGAGAGTTATAGAATTGGAGTAAAAAAAGATTTACCAGAAAAATTAAGATTTTACATAAAAGATAATAAATATGTATCAAAAATAGATTTTAATCAAAAATGCAATAAATAACTTATTTAAACGCAGACATCTTATCTTTTTTATGGAAAAAATTTATTTAACTTTCTTAGGAACAGGAAATGCAATTCCAACTAAGTTTAGAAATCACTCTGCGATTTTAATATCTTATGCCAACGAAAATCTCTTGTTTGACTGCGGAGAAGGAACGCAAAGGCAATTTAAAATTATAGGAATCTCGCCAACAAAAATAACAAGAATATTCATCTCACACTGGCATGGGGATCATATTCTTGGTTTGCCAGGATTATTCCAAACTCTTGCAATGTCAAACTATCAAAAAACTCTAAAAATTTATGGCCCAAAAGGCACCAAACGATTTCTCTCCTTGATTCAAGAATTAATTCTTGATTTTCACATAAATTTAGAAATACGCGAGATTGAACAAGAAACACTCTTAGATGAAAAGAATTTTCAAATACATGCAATGCCAATGTCACATGGAATATCCTCATTAGCATACTCTTTTATACTAAAAGACAAAATAAGATTAAACAAAAAAAAGCTCAAACAATTAAAACTTCCTAACTCTCCAATATTAAAACAACTCCAACAAGGAAAAGACATTATTATTAACGGAAAGAAAATAAAAGCCTCTCAAGTTTGTTACAAAGAAAACGGAAAAAAAATTACAATAATATTAGACACTTCTTTAAATCAAAACTGCTTTTCAATAGCAAAAAATTCTGACATTTTAATTACAGAAGCATCTTTCACCTCAAAAGAAAAAAAACAAGCAGAAGAATATAAACACTTATTAGCAAAAGAAGCGGCACAAATAGCAAAAAAATCAAAATCAAAAAAACTCCTGCTCACTCATCTCTCTCAAAGATATGAACGCAACCCAAAACAAATTCTTGACGAAGCAAAAAAAATATTTAAAAATTCTTTTATTGTCAAAGATTTTGATAAAATTGTTTTATAAACAATAACTAAAAGCAAACTACTTAAAATCCCCAATCCAATTATTTGATTAATTACTTAATTCCGTGTTTCTCAATTGTGACTTTATTTTTTCCAGAAATCTTGCTCATATACATAAGCTCATCAGCCCTTGAAATTATACTCCCAACACTATCATTCTCGTTAGCCATCGTTGCACCTAATGACAAAGTTACCTTAATTAAATGTTCTCCATTAAACACGCTCATCTTCTCAATTGCGCTTCTTATTCTTGAAGCAATTGAATATAATTTCTCATCATTAACATGTGAAATCAAAGCAACAAACTCCTCCCCGCCCCATCTACCGACAAAATCATAAGGACGCAGCATATTAGATATCTTTCTCGAAACCATTTTTAAGATAATGTCGCCGATTTCATGTCCATAATTATCATTAATCTTCTTAAAATCATCAATATCCATAAAAATTATGCCAAAAATTTTCTTCCCGCGATTCATTTCTTCGAGCGCAGCATTTAAAATTTTTTCAAACATTCTCCTGTTCGGAAGCCCTGTCAAAAAATCAACAAAAGCCATTTCCTCTAACTCTCGAACTCTTCTAATCATCTCAATCTTTGTAGAAATATCATGAAACATTATTGTCGCCCCAGTTATCTCGTTTTTCTCATTTTTATTCGGAACAATTTTATAAGAAATATTTATCTTTCTCCCGTTTTTGTCCCGCATAAATGCGCTTGATTCTCTTATCTCTCCGTCTTTTAATGCCAATCCAATTGCACAATTTTCACTGCTAAACCCAAATCTCTTCCCTTTTACATCATCAAAATCAAAACCTAAAATCTCAAAAGCCCCCTTATTCCAATAAATTATTTTCTTTTGAGAATCAACCCTGCAAACACCAAGGCCCAAATTATCAACAGTCTCTTTAAAAAAATCACTCATCTTCCTCTTTTTATCTCAAAACCGTTCTATTTGCTTATATATCCAACCATAAATCTATTCTACTTAGAAAGCGAAATAGATGGCGAGATAAATATAATCGTATCCCCTCTCAAAAAAGTTAATCCAATGCTTTTCTTCACCTCTCCATTCTCTACTTCTTTCGCATTGTCAAGTACAACATTTACATGAATGTCAAAAGCAATCAGCGTTCCAACAAATTGCTTTTCTCCCTTTAGTTGTACCAAAACTTCTTTCCCCTTTGACGAATTCAAAAGGTCAAGAGGCCTTTCAATCCCATTTGCCATAATCGCACTCATTATATTGAATATATAAATCTTATGTTATTAAAAAACATCACCACAAAAACATTTTTAAATCAATTTTCCGCAACATTATTTATGGCACTAGGTAGAAAAATAACAGGCGGTAAATATCACGCAAGAAGAAAAAAAAGATTGCATGAAAGATTGCGCCAAGAAAGAATAGTCACGCTAGGAGAAACAAAAACAAAAAAAATTAGAACAAGAGGCGGACACATAAAAACAGTTCTCTTAAAAACAAACATAGCCAATGTCGCAATCGGAAAAAAAGTCCAAAAAGCTCAAATCACCAATGTCTTAGAAACTCCTGCAAACAAGTTCTTCGCAAGGCAAAATCGCCTCATAAAAGGAGCTATAATTGATACATCTTTAGGAAAAGCAAAAATAACAAATCGCCCAAGCCAAGAAGCCCAAGTCAATGCAATTCTCATTGAAGAGAAAAAGAAAACATAAACAATTATGCTTGATTGATTTAACAGAACCGATAATAGTGCATTGTTAAGTAAGCGGGACTTAGAATTTAAATATTGATGTATTATCGCGTTAATCTGAAGATATTAAATATTTCTTAACCACTTACAAGTTTTTTTGTAATCTTTGTGGAATATTATCGAACCGCAGACAACCATTGTTCCACCTGCTTTAACGATGAGAGGAACACTATAATCCCTAATTCCTCCATCTACTTCTATTTCTATATTACTTAGATTTCTTTTTTCTATTATTTCTTTAATTTTCTTAATCTTTGTTAAAGATTTTTTATTAAATTTTTTACCTTTAATACCTAATTTAGTCCCCATAATAACAATTGTATTAACATTATCAATAACTTTCTTCAAAAGATTAATTTGTTGATCTATTTTTATCACTATTCCTACTTTCATATTCTTTTCTTTTATTTTTCTGATTACACCTTCAATATTTTTTACACTGTCGGAATGAAAAAGAATGATATCGGCTCCTGCTTTTTTGAACATATCTATAAAGTCCTCTGGATTTTTTACCATAAGATGAATTTCAAATTCTTTTTTTGTTTTTGCTCTTAGCTTTTTTATCAAATCCGGGAAAAAAAGAAGCTTCTTGATGTAGGAACCATCTCCAACATCAAAATGGAACCTATCAACATACTTTTCAATTCTTTTTCTATTGTCCTTTTATAATTTCTCTCTATATCTTCGTAACTTAAACCTGTTAATGTTGCTATTGTTTGATAATCCGTATACTTGCCTTGAACATTCCATGTGTCATGAATAAAAGCACTTTCAAGATTACTCTCTTTTATTAGTCTACTTCTGATTACAAAATCCGCAAGAATTGGAGAAAAAGCACTAGGTAAATGATAATGTCCTTTAGTTCCAAATGGCCAACAAGCTAAACATTCCATAGCTATTTAGTAATTTTTATATTTAAAAATTTTACTACTAATAAATTATTACATAGTCCAGCATTTTTCGGAAAAGCTTAAAAATTATCCTCTATTCTTCCTTTCCATGGAAATTATATTATCTGGCGGTGGAAAACCTGAAAAAACAAAAGAATTAGATAAGTTTTTTCTCAGTTTATTGCCTAAAAAGAAGCCCCTTCTTTATATTCCGATTGCAAAAACAACTAGACCATTCAAAGAATGCTATGATTGGTTTAAGTCAATTTTTGATGCGTTAGGATTTAAAAACATAGAAATGTGGACAGAATTGTCAGATAAAAAATTAGAACATTTAAAGAAATTTGGTGGCATATATCTTGGTGGGGGAGATGTATATTATTTATTAAATATATTTAGAAAAACTGGATTTATTGATGTACTTAAAGACTATATAATAAAAGAAAGAGGAATTGTTTATGGACATAGTGCTGGAGCAGTAATATTAGGTAAAGATATAATAACAGCCTCTTACATCGATGAAGATAAATTTGATATCAAAAATACAAAGGGGCTAAACTGTATTAATGATTATGGTGTTGCTGTACACTATAAAGTAAAGCATGATAGAGAAATAATGAAATTAATTAAGGAATATGGTTTCAAAGTAATTGCACTTCCAGAAGGTGTTGGGTTATATATAGAAGATCATAGGTTATCTGTAATCGGTAAAGGCAAGGTTTACTTATTCGATAAAAAAGGAAAGAGTAAATTGAATATTCTGAAGGCAAAATTTTTATTTTAAATTTTACTTAGCCTTATTAATTCGAGCCATTTGTTCTTTCCTAACTTTAAGTTAGGAACAGCTAATTCATAAGGACAACAATTAATGGCTTGATGTTTAGTTATGAAATTATAATAAATTTCTAAACCTTTCATAATTGCCTGTGCACTTTCTATAGAGCCATGGAAACCTCTAAAAGTCTTAGTTCTATGTCTTATGGAATTATGTAATCTTTCAATAGGATAATTAAACCCCCCGCCTTGAGAAGCATTGACAACATTATGAATTATATTGTATTTTCTTTCTTTTAGATTATAGCCAAAAGTTTTCTTAACAACATTTTCATAAATAGGATGAGCATCTGTAGTAATTATTTTAACCGGATTTTCTATTTTATTTTTGACCATCCTCAAAATAGACTTTACTTCTTTTTTGTTTCTTGATTTTGTATATTTAGAAGCAATCATGAATTTAGTTTCTGGATCTATGCTATCAATAAAGAAGTTTTTATCTATACCTTTTCTGTTTCTGCTTATTCTTCTATGATATTCTAATTCATCTATTTGAATTTCTGAACTTAATTTAACTTTTAATTTATCTATAAATTTGCTTATTATTTTGGGTATTTAATTACCCAAGAATAAATGGAAACCCAACTTGCATTTTTAGAATAAAATGCTTGTAAATGCTCTTGGATTTTTCTTGTTGATATCCCTCTGAAAAATAAATCTAAACATAAAGTTATTCTTTGTGATGAATTTCTCATTCTTAGAAATCCTTCATCTTTGACAAATCTAAACCCACAATTTTTACAAGAATATCTTTGAATCTTTCCTCTATTTTCTGTTTTTCTAAATCCTCTCTTTATAATATTTTCAGATTTACAACTAGGACAAGAAAGATTTTTGTACTTCTTTTTATTCTTACTT
This sequence comes from Candidatus Pacearchaeota archaeon, assembly GCA_026414385.1. GTDB lineage: Archaea > Nanobdellota > Nanobdellia > Pacearchaeales > GW2011-AR1 > JAOAJC01. Next base: position 16,138 of record JAOAJC010000012.1, read on the forward strand.
TTGGATTTGGATTGATCTTTGCGGGTCATTTTGAATCCCGAAGCCCTTCGGGGCTTCGTTCAAATTATTTCTTTAAAGGATTTTTCTTTTCTAAATCCTCTTTGATTAGGATAGCAATTCTGCTACTAAGATTAATTCCATTCTTTTCACAAAATTCTTTAAACCCTTTTAATAGGTCTTCTGGTAATGTTATAGTCAATTTCTGATATTTCTTATTCATACTAATTAATAAGTATTAGTACTATTTAAACATTTCTATACTGGAGCATATATATATTTTGAATTTTCTTAAAAATAAGTCCCTTTAACTTAACAATGTACGATAATAGTAAAATTTATAAACCTATTTTACCATAAGTTTTTTAAACCTTTCGCTATCAGAAAGAAGTAATTAATTTATACTAAACAAACCCAAATTCCTATAATGGCATATGTTAAACGATGTCCAGAATGTAAATCAGTTGATTTGACTTACGACGAACAAAAAGGCGAAATTTTTTGTAACAAATGCAATCTAATTGTAGAAGAAAAAATGGTCGCAACAGAAGAAGTCGGCGGCCAATTTGATAAATCTGAAAAAAAAGGGCGTGGTGGAGCTCCGATGTCTTTGCAAAAATTTGACAAAGGACTTACAACAAACGTCGGAGAGATTTCTGACATTTATAAATTAGAAGCAGGACAAACAAGAAAATTCTTAAGATTAAAAAAATGGCAAGAAAGAGTTTCTACCTCAATGGAAAGAAATCTACGCCTCGCAATGGCTGAATTAAGAAGAGTCGCTTCTTTCCTCAATCTCCCATCAGTTGTTAGAGAAGAAGCCTCTCGCGTCTATAATTTTGTTCTCCAAAGAGGATTGGTTCGTGGTAGGTCAATGGAGTCAGTAATCGCAGCCTGCATATATGCTGCATGTAGATCATACAATATCCCAAGAACATTAGATGAAATCGCAGCAGCATCAGATGTAGAAAGAAAAGAAATAGGCAGAACCTATCGCTTTATAGTAAGAAAACTAAAAATTAAAGTTGCCGCAAGCTCTCCAAAAGATTACATTTCAAGATTCTCCTCAATATTACATTTAAGTCCAAAAGCACAAAATGAAGCTCTAAAAATATTAAAACGCGCCGATATCTCCGAACTAACTAGTGGTAGAGGTCCGGCAGGAATCGCAGCAGCCGCCTTATATGTTGCAGCCCTTCTTAATGACGAGAAAAAAACACAAAGAGAAGTTGCAGATGTCGCTGGAATTACAGAAGTAACAATAAGAAATCGTTACAAAGAACTTATAGATAAATTAGGTATAGAAGATAAGCTAAAAGCAAAAGTTGAAACAACTGAAAAACAAAAACCGAAAAAGAAATAATTTTTTATCTATAATAATCTCACAAAAAACATACAATTCAAACTCATTTTAATTAATAACTACATTTGTTAATTCTTAAAGACAGATTTATTATTTCCCTATATACTACTAAAACCAGTTACCCCCACATTTTTCCAATTATCAAAAAATTAATCAATCCCTATTGCAAAAAATCAAATAAACTTCGCAGAATTTATGACAAATTATAATTCAAACCAATAATAATACATAACTTTTTATAACAATCACAACTTACATTAATAAGCGGGAATGCCGGAGTGGACAAACGGGCGACGTTTAGGCCGTCGTAGCTCAGTGCTTGCAGAGGTTCGAATCCTCTTTCCCGCATCTTTGTTCACCGCAGGATTAAAGCTCGCAGCGTAAGCGAGAAGCTTTAAGACAAGAGTGAATCAAAGATAACTAAC
>JAOAJC010000013.1 GCA_026414385.1 Candidatus Pacearchaeota archaeon
GAAGCCGAAGTTGTAGACGAAGTTCTTTTTTGTATTCTTTTAGATGTTAAAGTTTGGGCATCAGAAGTTCCAACTATATTACCAGAAACTCCGTGAGCTGAAGTAGATGAAGTATGTGAACTTGGAGCATATAAAGTATCAAAATATGACTTTAAGAAACTCTTTAATGAAGAAAGAGATATTTTTTTTGTCTGTGAATTTGTGGTATCAACTATTGGCTGAACATCATTATCCTGCGGCGATGTATAATTTGTTAATTGTGTTATTCTTGGCATTATTCTTTAATCCAAGTTGACGACCCGATTGTCTCCTTATCCCAAACTAAACTTGATGATGTTTCTAAAAGCAAAACATCATCTCCTTCTGTTAATAAATCTTCAATACTTTCTGTTGTAATTCCGTTCCACCAATTAAATCCTTCTTTTACCCAAGTAGATACTTGTATTGTTTCTTTTGACCAAGTTGTATTACTTACATTCCTTCTTCCAAGAGTATCCAACATAAAACTTCCATATGAATTTGTTCCAAATGATGTAATCATATGAACCACCTATTTTTAACTATAAGACCAAATCCGCTTGCTCCATTTGAATTTCCTCCCGCTGGAGATGTCCCACCAGAAACATTAAATGTTAACGAACCAGTTATTGAACCATTAACAAGTATTAAAACAGAACCGCCGGCACCACCTCCACCGGCACCACCTCCACCAGAACCAGAAGAACCATTTGACCCAGTTGCATCAATTACAGAAGAACTACTACCAACGAAATTGCCACCAACCTCTATTAAAAGCCCTCCAGCGCCTCTACCGCCAGAACCACCAGTTCCAGTCATTGCCATGAAATAATCTTGATAATATCCTGTTCCGTTAGAACCACCTCCTCCAGGAAATGGATAAATTCCATAAAAAACATAATTATTAAAATCAGAAGATATAAACTTATATGGAGACTTTGAATAACTATAATATAAATACCAAGCAATTACATTTGTTCCGGAAACCCTTTCAACGGTGATTGGAGCAGCAACCATTCCAGCAATAGCAGAAGCACCACCAGAACCATTTATTGGACCAAATCCAGCACCAGACGGACTTGAGCCTGTTGATGCTCCAGTTCTAAACAACGCAGCAGAACCACCCATCTCAAACCAACCATTCCCAGCTATTCCTCCAAGATTTTTTAAGTCAACCATAGGACTTCCTGTTGATGTTAAAGTGCAATTTCCTTTTACCCTAAAAATTATTAAAGTTCCATCGTTGTGTGGATTTGTAAACGCCAATCTCCCTGTTCCGCTAATTTCTAAATTATTGTAATTTCTTACAAATATCTTATTTCCTCCCAAATCTAATGTTGTTAACCCAGATGTTATAACTAAATTACCGTCAGAACCATCGCCGCCAAATCTTGATGGCGGATAAATATCTATTCTTTGATTAGAAGAATTATCTACAACATCAAAAGGTAATAAAAAGTTTAATCTTTCTCTTTGTGCTATAAAGGTTCCATCTTTATATATTTCAACACTTTTTAAATCATCATAAGTTTTTTTAGTAAGAGATAAAGCCATCTTATATGTCTTTCCAGGTATATTATGCGGTTGAGCAGTTGTATTTTCTTGTCCTCTATTAATAGTTATTACATCGCCACTTTTAGCAGTAACTCTTACTATCTCTTTATATGGGTCATCTGACGGGTCTTGGTAATCTGTTGCGTTCCACCAAACTAAATTAAATTGACCATCAGTAGATGGGTTTGGTAATTTGCTTCCATCTCCAGAAGATAAAGTTATTGATGTTGCAGAACTATTATAATATCCGCTAACCAAAACCTTTATAAAATTTTGAACTGGGTCGTATGGCATATTATTATATCCAACCTGAATTAAAATAATCTATGTATCCCATTTTTGTTGATTCAATAACCTCAATCTTCAAATCAGAAACCATTTTCTGTAATTTTGCGTGGAAGATGTCAAACCTTCTTTGAGAAGAAGGGTGTCCTATTTCTTCATAATAAAGCCAAGCAGTTCCTTCTGCTAAAATATCCCAATAATTTGCTAAAACTGGATGAAGTTCGTCAGAAGCAGAAGTAAAATCTGGTTGTTTGGCAATATACCAAAGACGCAACCCTAATGTTCTATTAGCATCTGGTTCTGGGAATGTCCAAATATTATTAGAGAATAAGTCAAAAAGAGGTTTTGATTTTGGCTGGCTTTTTATTAATTTATACCATTCAATAGGGAGATTTCCTAAATCTGTTGCAGTCATTTTAACCCATTTGCTTTCATCATTTACATCATCATAATTTATCTCTATTCTTAAAATTGTAAGCAAGTCATCTGGTAATTGATAATTTTCTTTCCCGCTTGAAATGTCTGTTTTAGCAACTGCTCCAAAAGATTCTATTTCGTTTTGCGCTAACTCTCTTTGAATATAAAGAAATGCCTCGTTCGATAAGGATAATAATCTTGTATCTGGCAATGAAGCCGTTGATGTATTTGTTATCCTTCTTACTTTGTCAAAAATTGTTTGTAATGTCATATTTTTAATTTCTATTTATTGCCACTTTGAAAATCAAAAATTTGAAAATCAAAATATTGAAAATCAAAGTGGCAAAGAATAGAAATTAAGCCCAAAAAGCATCAACTGTAAAAGTAAATGATGGAGATGTACCACCAATAACCCACTTAACTCTCAAAACATTAGAAACCAAACTTGTTCCAACTGTGCCAGCAGAAATTGTAGCATCTCCAACCGCTCCATTTACAGAATTAGCAGCGCCAGCAGCCAAAGAAATATAATGAGGATTTGTTGTTGTTCCAGTAATTTGAGAAAATCTTGCTACATCTACAAAATTTGTTCCCCCATCTAATGACTGCTGAATATAAACATCAAGAGTTGGAGATGTTCCAGAAGCAGCAGTAACATTCAATCTTATCAGTAAATTTTCAATATCAACATCATCTAAAACAATAACCCCAGAATCTCCGTTTGCTGTTCTCGCAGAAGATGGCACCAAATTTCTTGTTTTTAATGGTCTTCTTAAGGACATTTATTTAATTATAATTATTTGACCTTTTAAAATATTTCTATACTGGGGCGGAGATTATTCCCCGCCCCAGTTCATTTTAATTACTCAATTACAATGATGTAGCGGCTGATTCAAGTCTCATTAATCTATCCTCTTGTGTTCTGGCTACAGCCATATTAACTTTCGCACCTACCCAACCTTTTTGACCTAATTGGTTAGAAAGACCAACTGCCTGCTCTGGTGGATAAACATAAGTATTTACCTTTCCAGCAAGCCAGTAAGAAATTCTATAAGCGTCTGCACCAATTAAGGTTGTTGGATAAACGGTTACGGTTGAAGAAAATGTCTGAACATTTGGAGATTGGACCAATCTTGCTCCACCCAAAGAACCAATTTCGCCGCGGAAGATATTTTCTGGTCTTGCATATTTATTTACATCAATCCATTGTCCAGCAGAAGTATTAGACATAACATCATAGGCTGGTGCTGGGTGAATTACACAAGCATATCCGCCACCATTAAATTCTGGAGCGGCATTTGCTCTCATTTTTTGAACGCCTCTTACAATTAAAGCGGCATCAAGCAAATCACCAGATGCCAATGCTGACCTTGATGCTTTTCCGCCAGCATAAACTACATTTGTTCCAGCATTAACTGTGGTTTGAATAACCTCGTCAATTTTTCTTGCTACTGCTTTTCCGACTTCTACTAATGTAGTATTAACTAAATCAAAAACTGCTGTTAAAGCAACTAAATCTGTCATTTCAACAGATACACCATATTGAGTTGGTGTTGCGTCAACAGCGTTGACTGTAACAGCGATTGCTGATGGAGATGTGCCTTCTGATAAGGTTGTAACCGATGCTGTTGTAATTCTATTAAAAGTGAAAAATCTGGAAGTATAATTTCCATTAGCAACAGGAACTACGGTTCCAAATTGCTCAAAATATAAGTGTGGTTGTAATGACTCAACAACTCTTGAATCAAAATATATTCCCAATGCTTTTTGAGACGATTCAAGAGGAGTATTACCACCACCACTTGCTATTGCTGTGGTTGTTGCCATATTTTTTTATTGCACCAACCACCAAGATTATTCTATGCCATATATTTTTTTAAACGCTTCTCTTGCTATTCTTTCTTTCTCTTCAAGAGGAAGGTTCTCAATATTTGGCTCTTGGAGGTTGGGTGCTATTCTTTGCGACCCTAACGAAGATGCTTGCATTTGTTTTTTACCAAGATATCGGGCAACTGCATCTTCAACCCCCTCATTTTCTTTCCTTTCTTTCAATATTTCATCAATTTCTCCTGATAATTCTGGGAATTTTTTAACAACTTGATTTTCGAATTCTAATATGTCAACTTTTTTTAATTTGTTGACTATTTCGTCAAGATTAGCAACTCTTGACAATTCTGATAATTCATTTAATTTTTTTTCAAGTTCTTTTTCTTTTTGAATTTTTTCTTCAAGTTGTTTTCTTAAGTGTTTGACCAAACTTGTATCTTCCTGTTTTTCTTGTTGTTCCTGTTTTATTTCATTTTCAACCTGATTTTCAGGTTGATTAATCTGTTGATTTAATTTTTCTTCTCCCATATTTTTACGCTCTCTTTGACGGGTGCATCAAAGAGAGGAATTAAATGACCTTTATGGATTAAAAAATCTAAAAACTCTTTCGTCTGTAAACAATCCAGAACTTGCGGCAATTCTTTTGCAACCTTCTGAATTACATATAAAACCAATTTTATCTGTATGAATATAAATACTCTGACCAAATGTGCTTGGATTATTCGAAGCGCCGCAAGCACATCTAAATTTGCCAGAGTTAAATAAATTTTTATAATGTTCACATTCTCTTACTGAAATACCGCAAAATTCACATACGCCACCAATAATTTTTGGATATCTAACAAATTTTCTTTCTTCTTTTACCTCTTCTGTTACCGACTGTTCTTTTTCTGTATTTTCTGTATTATCAGTTGGTGCTGGTACATTTTCTAAATTTATTTTCTTAATTCTTGGCATATTCAAATTATAATTTATTCCGACCTTTTGTCAATACTTTGAAGTTCAATTATCTTAATTATATTTTCTGGAAGGCTTCTTAAATAATCTATTGCTGAAACATAAGCAATTAGAAAATCTAAATTAACGTCTTTTTTAAGGCTTCCGTTTTTAATTGCTTCTATTGTTTTTTCTCTAACATCTAAAAGAGCAGATGTTATAATTTCCCACGCTTCTAATCTTGAAAGATTATTTAATTCATTTACAACCCTTTCTCCGTTTCCAGTTTGTATAATTTCTTTAATTGTTTTTTCTAAAAATTCATTCATTTTACAAATGTATATTAACGACCAGTTGGATTACCTCTTTGATTTAATATATTAGCAAAAACATCAACGGATTCTGACGGAGCGTTTGCTTCTATTGCTTCTTTTTGAATATCTTCAATGCTTGGTATTTGAAGCATATTTATGCTTTTCTTATTTTTCTTTTGCGGTTCTTCTAATTTCTGTTTTCTTAAATAATTCAAGAAGTGAGCATTAATATGTAATTCTTTTTCTTTTGTATCTTCTGCTCTGTAATGAATAGCAATATGCTCTAAATCATTATCGTTTTCGTCAACATCTGGCAATTCTCCATTTTCAATTAGTTTATTTTCTTCTTTTGCTCTTAATTCGTGTGGCGATGGAGATAAGAATACATCAACCTGTTCTGGTGTAATATCCATATCATAAAGAATTGTCCTCAAAACATCTTTAACGTTTCCGCCAACTTGTGCAATAACTGGCAAGATTTCTGATAATTCTCTTCTTCTAATAATTTTTTGAGATTCTGTTTCTAATGAAGAAACAACTTCAACTGATGGGTCTGTTTCTGGAATAAAATCTTTCTTTCTAACTTTTTGGAATTTCTTTGCTCCCATATATCCAACAAGTTCAACAAATTTAACATCATCTTCTTTGAGGAATTTTTGGTATCTCTTCAACCACCTGTTCCAAAAATCTTTTTCGCCATCTATAATGTTTCTCATAATTGAAGAAATCTGCAAATCTTGTTTTGCTTTTGCCATTGCTATCTCTGTTGCTGTTTTTCTAACTTGTGTTAAACTTCCTTTCAAAATTCTTGAACTTCCAACCGCGCCAACTGCTTCATTTTGTAAGATATTCATAAATGACAATGTATCATTAGAAACAACCTGCGTTTTAGGGAACGGCTCTATTTGACCAGTTGGAGATGCTTTTGTCCAAACGATTTTATTTATTTCTCTCGTAACTAAATCTTTTGGATTAAGCAAAATATCATAATTTACAAAATAAGATGGAATTGAGTCCATTATAATTCCGCTAAATAAATGATTTTTCAAAACAACATCTGCTCGGTGATTATCTTCTATAAGTTCTGGAAGTCCCAACCCCCAAAAACTAAAAGATGTTTTAATAAAGTTGTATGATACAAATGGAATTTTAGATTTTCCACCTCCAGCGTCGGAATAATCTAATTTTTCAAATCCCAAAAGAAAAGAAATTGTAGAATCTGTATAAACTCTCCATAATTTTCCATTGTTATAAAAATACCACTCTAAAATCTCAATATAGTGTCCAGGCATTATTGGTTCTACAGTAAAGTTGTCTCCAAGCAAAATCTGTTTTGCTTGATTTTCATAATTTACTCTTTCGTAAGAGTTAGTTTGCAAAGATAAATTATTAACATAAGATTTAACTTTCTCAAAGTCTATATTTCTCATTTTAGAAAGTTCGTAGTATGTTTTATAAATAAATCTTCCAGCAAATCTTGCGCTTTCTATGTCTAATGCCTTTGGGTCTATCAAAAAAGTAAAAACAGATTGAACAGAAGGAACTAAAACCTTTTTTGAAGTATCAAAATTAGAAACATCTAAAATACCAGTTCCAAAAAAAATAGTATTCCAAATAAGTTCTCTATTTGTCATTGGCAATCCCATTTCCTCAAAATCAAACTTCGCAACTGCATTAGTATAAACTACTTTTTCTTCGTCCTCTGGTCTTCTTGGCTTAAAAACAACCCTTCTTATATCTGCGTCAACAGAAGCAAAAGTCTCGTGGAATTGAGTAAACAAAAGTTTTGAGCCGAGTTGAATATCGCTAAATTTTTTTCTAAACTCATTATTATAAAGTTTAATTAGTTGCTTCCAAAGATTTTTTTTGAAATCTAATGATTGTCTTGCGTAATTATATTGAGTTTTAATTGTAGAAAGAATATCTTTCTCGTCCCATTCGTTTAAATCCTTTATTTGAAGCTCAAGGCTTTTATAAATGTTGTTCATTGTTTTTAGTTAAAATACCATCTGGCGACACCCCCATAATTCCTATTTCATCAATTTTTTTCTTAAAAACATCAATTATTTGCTCTGGCGTCAATTTAGGTGGTCTCATTTTTCTAACTTTCCCGCTTACAAATTTTGGATAAGCCAAAGCAACTGCTACAAATGAATTTTGGGTTTCTCTAATTATTACCTCATCAAAAATATAATAATCCTGTTCTTTTGCTCGTTTCCAAATTTGTTCCAAAAGAACATCTTTCAATTTCTCTTTTGCTTCATTTTTTATCAATTTAATTCCTGCTTCTTCTACAATCCAATCTGGATTTTTTTCTTCAATTTCTTTTTTTGATATTCTTGCTACAAGCAAGTTTATATAATCTTTTTTCATAATTAAATATATGAATTAAAACCTAAAAAGTCAAGTTCGCTCATTGCTGATAAATTCTCTATGTTTTCATCAAATGTCAGCGCTAATGCATCAGCAACATCTGGCGAATTAATACCCTCTGCTCTCATTTCTTCTTTTGACATAATATAAATCATTTTATCTGATTGAATTTTATACTTAATGTCTAAAAGTTCGTTCCAGTATTCGCTATTAACCAATTTACCAGTTTTAATCCAATTTTTTAATTTCCAAAAAAGTTCTGCTTTTTTATTTTTAAAATCTGGCAAAGTTGCTCTCTCTCCAAATTGACAAGATTTAATTAAAGTTGACCATCCAGTTTCTCTCATTCTATCATAAAGACCGCGACCTATACCTGTTGTATCTATAATTATCCTTTCTGGCTGATAAATGTTAAAAAAATTAACAATATGGCTTATCAAAGCCATAGTGTCGTCTAATCTTTGAGCAAATAATACTTTTGCATAATAATTGTTCCTTATAACTATTACACTTTTATCCCTCCCAGCACCTATATCTACTCCCATAATAACTGGTTTTAAAATAAACATATTTGGGTGTTCATCAATTAAAGAATTCTCTATATCCTTTGCTGTTATAAGCGGTATAAAACCTTTCTCATCTACCTCTTCATCAAAAGCATACCAATCTCCTTCTAAAAATGCTTTTCTCTCTTTCTCTGGCAATGTTTCTAAAGATTTAAAATATTCTTGCGGAAGATATGGATTATCATAACTTTTTGCTTCTATAACTATGAATTTATTTCTTTCGCTTTCTAATTCTGGAGGAAATTTTCTCTCTATCCATAAAGACCTAACCCAATTCATATGTTCTCCGAACGGATTTGTTGCGGCTATAAATTTTGTTTCATCAACCCCCACCCATCTTAATCTTGAACGCAACAAATCAAAAGTAGTTTTAGGATTTTTAGTTAATTCATCAACCGCTATTAAAGCAAATTCGGAAGACTGGTATTTATCTGGCTCGTCTAAATTTCTAAAAGCAATAATTCCTCCTCCATATTCCTTTTTCAAAACAAATTCTTTTTTCTGCTCATAAAAATCACCAAGCCAAGAAGGCATATCAGACTTGATTTTTTTAAGATGTCTATCGTGAAGCGCTGGATATGTTTCACAGAAAATAACAACCTGAACATTTTTGATACCCTTTCCAGCCCAGTAAAGAAGCCAATAAATAGATGTCCATCTCAACCAATGTGATTTTCCAGAACCAGCAGAACCAGCATATAAGACATACTTATATTGTTTAGTCGCTTCAAGCGCTATTTTCTGCTTAACAAAGAAATTTGAAAGTTTAAAAAAATTAATTTTCTCCTTCATCTTCTAATGAGATATAAGGTTTCTCCGTATATTCTACTTCTTTTTTCTCAACATATCCGTGAGTTGATAAAAGAAGTCTAACAATTCTGCTGTCATATTTCTTTAACAGTCCTCTTGTAATAAGTCTTTTAGTCTGTAAATCTCTCAATATATCTAATTTACTTTTCAATTTTGGATACTTCCTCTCTAATTGATAAATATTATCTCTTGTGCAACCAACGAATAAAGCAAGCCCTTCAATAGTAGGAATTGCCTCGTCTTCTTCAAAAGATTTCAAGTATTCATCAACTCTTTTAAGCAAGTCTCTCAAACTTCTGAATTTTTTGAACCTTGACATAGTATAATTAAATAAAGACCTTTAATGCTTGAATTATAAAGAAATACAAAAATAAAGTCAAGATTTAAACTAACAAAAAGTATAGCCCAAATTATTTTTGGCGGTGGTAGTAATTCCAAATAATAGAATAAATTCACAAGGTTGCTATATACCCCAAATTGTAGAATAATTTAAAAAAATTGTATAGTAATAATTTTAAACATCGGATAATTTAGGAAACTAATAATTTAAGTATCTGAATTTTAAATATCTAATATAGTTTAGAAATTTTAAGCATCTTGTATAATTTATAAAATTTTAATCATCGGATAATTAAAATTAGAAATTTTTAACATTGGATAATTAAAATTAGAAATTTTAATCATCGGATAATTAAAAAATGCGGCAAGTAGGTCTATCTGTTCCACCCCTCCCCCCCTATACTATATAGCCCCTTCTAACATTTTCCCAATCAAAAAACCAATAGAAAAAATAAAAAAACGCCCTCTATTATATATAGAAATAACCAAAAGCACCGCCAAAATTACCTCCCCAAAACAAAACAAGGCAAAAAGCACCGCCAAAAATAAAATAATAAGGAAAACACCACCAAACCAAAGCATAAAAAAAGAAAGAAACAAGCAAGAAATAAGAACGAAACACCAGAAAACGCCGCAAAAAAATAAAAAAATATAGAGAACAAAAGCACCTCAAAAACAGAAGCAAGACTAAAAGCACCAAATCAAAGCATAAAAAAAACAAGAAAATAAGCAATAAATAATAACCAAAACCCCCAAAACGCCGCCAAAATACAAAAAAGAACCAAAAAATAGAAACAAAACAATAAAAAAATTGAATAATTTTTGAAACGGAAATAATAAAAATAATGTTTTTTTTAAAATTTTAGGAAAAATTGGCAAAAAGTGTATAGAGTTTTCTTATTCTAAAAAACAAAAAAAATAAAACAAAAAAACAAAAAAACAAAAAGAATAAAATAAAAACATTAAAATTTTTTTATTATTTACAAGATATAAAACAAAAGCCCCATCATTTTATGGGGCTTTTTTTTAAAAAAATCAATCCTTAACTAAAAATCTAAATATTTTTTATAAAGTTTTAGATTCTCATCAAAGCCTGGATCAAAAAATCGTAAAAAAGCAAATAAAAATTTTTTAATGTTTACTTTTATTATTTTTTTTATTTTTTTTATTTTCATCTTTATATTTTTATTTTATTCTTATCGACCTTTTGAAACTAAAAAAGCAATTACCAAAATAATCAAAAAAATAACCAACTCAAAAAATTTATTTATTATTTTTTTCATTTTTTTATTTTTTATTTTTTAACCTTTCAAAATTAAAATCATTTGCCATTGTTTCCAGTTCGTTTTTTCTATTCTTTTTCACAAAATCGGCGAAATCATCCCAATAACCGAAGCAGTTTCTCGTTCTATCGAAAAAAAGATCCCACAAATAAACATCTTCAACTTTGCCTAAAATTTTTTTGTCAAATAAATCAACATAGTATTCTTTTTCTTCTTCTCCCTCCTCGAAAACAAAAACGTCTAAACCATCTTTTTCAAATAAAAAATCTTCAACCAATTCTTCGAAAATAATTTTCCTCCTTTTCTGTTCGTCTTCAAAAACGTGGTCAGGAATATATTCTTCGCTTTTAGCGAAGTCTTTCATGTTAATGTATTCTTGTAAGAAGACTGACAAATCTTTTATTTTTTTCATTTTTTTATTTTTTTATTTTCAATCTCGACTTTTATGCTATAAATTGTTGAATTGAAAATTTTTTCAACGGCTTCTTTTAATAAATTTACAATTTTTTTAAATTGTAAAATAGTTAAAAATTTATCTAATTTTATTCTTACTTTTCTTCTATTTATGTCGAACAATCTAAGAATAGTAAGATTCACCTTGATACCACCTTCATTATCAAACAACAACGGCTTTTCGGCAAAATCATTTAAAAATCTATCACTATAACATGAATTACAAAGTGTCATCATCAAAGAATCATCAACATCAATCCAAACACCATTCTTTATCTTATCCCCCCATAAATTGTAAACTTTTCCCTTTTTTAGTCCCATCTTTTCAAAAACTTCGACAAGTTTTTCAACTTCTTTTTTATCTAATTTAATCTCTAAATTAATATCTTCATCGACAAATAGACTTAGTTTCATTTTTTTATTTTTTATTTTTTACGACCTTTTTTATTTTATTTAAAATCGACCTTTTCATTTTTATATTATTCTTTTTCAAAAAAAAGTCAATCCACAGAAAACCCAATAGTAAAAAAAATTGACAAAAAAGTCAAATTTTATTAAAATAATAGTTTTAATAATTTTTAAAATTGTTTTTATACCAAAAATAAAAAAAATAAATTTTTAATTTTAAAAATTAAAAATTTTAATTATTTTATTTTAATCTTTTCTAAAAAAATGTCAATATCCGCCCCTGATTTCAGAGAAAACTTTATAAAATTTCCCCGATTTCAGAGAAAACTTTATAAAATTTCAGGGGATGCTTTTTCAAAAAAACCAAAACCAAAAACCTATTTATTTCAGAGAAAACTTTATCAAAAACCCCGCCGCAAAAAAATAAAAGTGTTTAATATATTATTTTTTATGTTTAAAATATTCAATTTGTCTTAACCTTTTAACAGCCTCGCCTTTTGTTTTATACGGCTTTGAAAGCCGCTTTCCTTCTTTTGAATAAACAACATAACCTTTTGATGTTTTTTTAATCATTTTATTATACGATTGTATAACGACCTTTTTGGTTCATAATTTAAAATTAAAAGTTCTTCTGCTTTTGGTTTGTTTGCTATTTTTAAATTTTTTGTTATGCCGTATGAATGTTTAGTTGTTTCTTTTTTAAGATAAATCCATTTATCTTTTGGATATAATTCTTCTATACCATCAAAATAATAATAACTTAAAGCCACGCTGTATTTTGC
>JAOAJC010000014.1 GCA_026414385.1 Candidatus Pacearchaeota archaeon
AAGTATGAGTTTGGGCGTTGATTGTGATTCATATCCAGAATATTGCCACTCAACATATTGCGATTCAGAAGATGTATCAACCACAAATGCGATAAATGCTGCGATTGCAAAAAATATAAGCGTGGTAATTGCGACTGGGAATGATGGAAAGACGAATGTTATTTCAGAACCTGCGTGCATAAAAAATGCAACGAGGGTTGGTTCAACAACAAAAAGTGATGAAATATCAGGGTTTTCAAATCGTTGGGCATTGGAAATGCTATTTGCTCCTGGAAGTAGCATAACTTCGACATGTATTGGTGGGGGTTTATGTTCTATGTCCGGGACAAGCATGGCAACGCCGCATGTTGCTGGGGCTATTGCTATTATTAATCAATATTTAAAAAGTAATGAAAAGAGCAAGACGCCACAGGAAATTGAGACGGCGTTAAATATAACTGGAAAAATAGTTTATGATTCTAATTCTGGAAGAAATTATTCTAGAATAAATGTTTACAATGCAATTATTTCTTTTGATAGTGATAAGCCGGTTGTTAATTTAATAAATCCTATAAACAATTATTTTGATACGAAAAGCGAAATAAATCTAACATTTAGATGCAATGCAAGTGATTTGGCTTTGAAAAATTTAACTTTTTATTTGTGGAATTCAAGTACTATTTATAATCAAACATTTAGAGAGATAAATGGAAGTTATAATTTGTTTGAAATTAACATTACAAATATAAGCGAAGGAGAGTATTTATGGAATTGTGAGTATTATGATTTAAATGGCAATGGGGCATTTGCTCTGTCAAATTATAGTTTTGAGATTAAAACATTCAAATTGAATGTTAGTTTGCCAAAAAACAATTCGTGGTACAATGGATTAAAATTGAATGTTAGTTTAAATATGGATGGATTTTGTTGGTTTTCTTTAGATAATGGAGTTTCAAATAATAGCATGGAAAATTATAGCTTGAAAGATTATTATTATATTAACTTAACAATAAATGAGAGTTTAACAAATAAAGATTATAATGCAATAATTTATTGTAATAACTCGTATGGAGATTTAAAAATTTCTGAAAATATTTTCTTTGGCATTGATAAAACTGCTCCAAAGATTGTACTTATCTCTCCGGATGATGGATATTCTAATATCGGGGAGAAAACAATAAATTTTGAGTATAATGTTTCCGACAATTTAGAAATAACATCTTGTTGTTTAGTTTTGAATAATGTTTTAAGTGATTGTAATTCAAGTTATATAAATAAAACGGCAACAAACATAATCTCAAAAACATTGGGAAAAGGGAGTTATTCTTGGGGGATAAATTGCACTGATGAGACAGAAAATGTTGGTAATAGTAGTTATAGAACATTAACAATAAATGAAGAAGAAAAAGGTAATGGTGGGGGTGGGGGTGGGGGTGGCGGTGGTAAAGATGAAATAAAAACAATGATTTACGTTGTTAGCGATGAACAAATAAAGAATGGTTATACAAAACTGTTGAGAAAAGGCGATAAAATAAAATTTGACAACCACTCATTAACAATAGATTATATTGGAAGCAATTTTGCGAACATCACAATTATGAGCGAGCCAACAAAAGTTAAGTTAGTTATAGGAGAAGAAAGAAAGTTTAATTTATTAGAGGACAATTATTTTGATTTATATGTTAGATTAAATGGAATTGTGAATAATAGCGCAAACATAACGATAAAGAAAATTTATGAAAAGATAATCGTGGAAGAGAAAAAGATTGAGAAAGAAATAGAGAGTTCAAAAAAAATTTATGAGATAAAAGAAGAAAAAAATAACGAAAAAGAGATGGATATAAGAAAAATAATGACAAAAATAATTGTGCTTATAGCGATTATCCTTATTTTGAGTGTGGCGGTAATAGTTTATGAGATAATTAGAATGGGGGAGATTGAGAGAAAAAACAATTAAAGAATTAATTTATAAGATAATAAAGTTTATAATAGGATTATTTAATTTAATAATTATGCGGGGATGCCTGAGTGGTTAAAAGGGCAGGACTTAAGATGTCGGTCTTTCAAAAGAAAGATTTAAGTCAGGATTTAAGAAATCCTGTGGCTCAGTGCCTACCTAGGTTCGAATCCTAGTCCCCGCATTTCTCAGAATTTCTTAACAAGGATTCGAAAGCACACGCAGAGCATAGCTCCGCGGTGACTTCAACTTTGGGAAAGTTGAAGTGTTCGAATCATAGTCCCCGCATCTTTGTTCACCGCAGCGAGGAGCACCACAGCGAAGCGAGGATGCCCACAGCAAGAGTGAATCAAAGATTTGGTTTTATATAGGAATATCAAAAGCACACGCCAGAGACATTATTGATTAAATATTTTGAGCGCTAAATATTTAAAAACAAGAGTTCGTATTAATCATAAGATAATGTTATGAAAAAAGAGGAATTTGTTAAATGGAATCAGTTGAAAAATTAAAAACCGAGTTGAAATTAAGAGGATTTTCCCAATTAACAATTAGGAATTATTCTTTTTTTGTTGAAAAATTTTTGCAAAAAACGAATAAAAAAGAGGAAGAAATAATGCAAGAAGATGCAAAAAAATATCTTGCCGAGATTTTTGATTCAAAATCAAAAAATACGATAATGCTTGCTTGCGCTTCGTTGAAGTTTTATTTTAAAGAAATATTGAAGAAAGACTTTGCTGACATTAAAATGCCAAAGAAGGACAATAAATTGCCGGAAGTTTTAACAAAGGAAGAAGTTAAGAAATTAATTGACAGCTCGGATAATGAAAAATCACGATTAATAATATCTATGCTTTATTCTTCCGGATTAAGAGTTTCCGAATTAGTTAATTTAAAAGTTGAAGACTTAAATTTAAAGGAAAGAGTTGGATGGGTAAGAAAAGGAAAAGGAGCAAAAGACAGGGTTTTCGTGATCTCTGAAAATTTGGCAAGAGATTTGGAGAGTTTTCTAAAAGACAAAAATTTTCAATATGTATTTTCAAAAGAAAAACCTTTAACAACGAGAAACATACAAAAAATAATAAAGGGAACAAAAATAAGAGCAGGCATAACAAAAAGAGTGACTCCCCATACATTAAGACATAGTTTTGCAACCCATTTGCTTGAACATGGCACAGACATAAGAGTAATTCAAACATTATTAGGACATTCTTCGTTGAATACAACACAAGTATATACGCATGTCTCTTCTGAACAATTAAAAAAGATTGCTAATCCACTGGATAGTTTAAATGAGATGAACAAATAGGATATAAAAATTAGCATTAATGGATTTAATGAAGTAAAAAAAGAGATTTATGACATTGATAAATTTTGAAATAGTTTATCTAATACCTAATTTAATCTCAAAAAGTGTTGTGATGTGTTTCAATGAACTAAGACGAGAATTTGTCCTTTTGTCGCCATTAATTGTGTGCTTGTTTCTTATCATCTGCCTTAATGAATTCGTAGATAATTGCGCGGATTCGCATTTCAATAAACTATAACTTATTGCGATTTCTTCTGGAGAGTGGCTGTCTGAGACAGAAATTGCTCCGATATCCATTCCTTTTATATTCATTATATAAAAATCCAATGCTTTTCTGTTTGAATTGATAGGAAGAAGAAATGGAAAACTTAAAGCAGCTTTGCTGTTATGGGTTTCTATTCCGTCAAAATACTCAATTAACTCTGGGGTTTTTCTTAAAATATTTCCGATATTACTTATGAAAAAAGGATGCGGCGCAATTATTATGCCGTGGTTTTCTCTTGCTGACGAGAGAGTGTTTTCTAAGAACATTCCTGAATAAATTTTTGAATTAAAGGGGGTTGCAAGAACAAGCAAGTGTCCGTCTTTAGTTGGAATTTCTTGCCCTCTTACAACATATAACCTCTTTTCAGGGATATAAAGGATGCTTTTTTCTGGATTAATAAACTCCCTCTCGTATCCTTTTAATTGTGAGAATTCTTCAAACCGATTATCTTCAAAATTAACAAGCCCTACAATTCCATTTGGACCTAAACGAGAAGAAGCTATGTTTATGTAATGATTAAATTCGTGATTAAATCTGCTTGGTGTCTCAAAATGATTATGCAAATCTGCTTTTATTGAATTTGAAGAGTTTATCATAAAAAGAATTGGGATTGGTATGTTATAAATGTTATCTTTTTTGTAACTTGAAAGAAGTTACATATATAACTATCTGTATGATTTTTGCCTTTTTGCTCTTGCTTTTGAATCTCCTGGTTTCCTTGCTTCTTTTCTTCTTGAATCTTGAACTAACAAATTCCTATCGTATGAGATAAATGCCCTCTTGAGTTCTTCTGATTTTGTGAGATATAAAAGAGCTCTTGCAATTGCTAATCTTGCTGCTTGGATTTGGGCTTCTTTTCCTCCGCCAGAAGTTTTAATAAACAAATCATAGTTTAATTTTCCAATTGTGTTTTCATAGATTCTTAAAGGTTCTGATATGGCGAGCCTATGAAAAAGATGCAATTCTGTATAAGGCAAACCATTATAAGTTATGATCCCGCTACCTTCTTTGAACCTTAATTTTGCAACAGCAGTTTTTCTCTTTCCAGAGATTATAATTTTTGGCAAGGATTGTTTTTGTTCCATTTTAAATTATTTTAATCAATTCTGAAAGTTTAATTGATTTGGTTTTTAATTCTTTTGAGAGGGAGATTTTTTTCTCTTTTTGATATTCTTCTGGGGAATTGTCATAACAGATAATTCTTTTTAATGCGTCTTTTCCTCTTGTTTGAAAGTGAGGTAACATCCCGCGAATAACTCTTTTTGTGAATTTGAAAGCAACTTTTGGTATAATTGGGCCTTTTTGAGAACCTCTTCCGCGTCTTCTTGCTTGTGAAAATTCCGAGATAGTTGTTTTTGGGTTACCAGTTATTAAAATGTCTTTGCAATTGACGACAATAACTTCTTTTCCGAGAAGTGCTTGTTTTGCTGCGAAACTTGCGACTCTGCCAAGAACAGAATTTGCAGCGTCAATGATTATTTTTTCTCTCATTTTATAATTTTAATTCCCTCTGCTTTTGTGTTGTGATTTATTTCTTTTAATATTGAACTCCATTCTGATTTAGTTTCTTTTAACTTGTCTTTTGCTTGTTTTGATATAAAAAATGAACAGATTTTTATTTTCTTGGTTAATTTTCCAGATGACAAAACTTTTCCTGGTACGAGAATCGTATCTCCAACCGACGAGATTTTGTCAATCTCCGATAAATTTACGGAAAAATGCTTTCTTGTTGGCGATGAAATAATTTTTGCGTATTTTAACCAATTTGGATTTTTTGCTATCGCTAATATTGTTGCCTTAATCTCTGGATTGGTTTTTTTCCTTGCTCTTTCCTTTAGTTTTGTCTTGCTTATTGTGATTTTTGCCATAATCATAATCTTATTTTTGGGTTTTTAAATCTAATTGATAAGAAATATTTAAATACATTAATGTGTATTTGTGTGTATGAATAAAAATAAGGTTAGGATTAACATAACAGTTGATAGAGAAAAATTGGAAAAAGCAAAAACTAAGCTGAATTTATTTGGAGGAAAATTGAGCACTTTGTTTAACGCTTACTTAACAGAGTTTGTTGAATCAATGAGTAGAGATATTAACAACAAAAACTATGAGAAAAGATTTGAAGATATTGAAAGAAGATTAAGAAGAATTGAGACGATGCAAAACAAAACCAAACACTTTTAAAATTATTCTTGTTGGTAATAATATAGATTGCGGGAATGCCGGAGTGGACAAACGGGCTGCGCTAAGGATGATATTAGAAACGCAGTGGCTCAGTGCCTGCGTAGGTTCGATCCCTACTTCCCGCATATTTATTTATTATATTGAGGAGTAGAGAAGCGAGGATATCAGCAACAAAAGAAATTAATGATTAATTTTAAAGAAATTAAATAAAAGATATATTGTTATTTGATTGATTTTTCAAAATTATCAAGGTTGTCTGAAAGGGATTTGATAGATTTTATTAAAATGTCTTTTGCGTCCATCATTCCAAAAGATTCTATAAAAAACAACATTTCTGATGAATCTTTTATGGCTGTTTTGTCTATTTTTTCGATTTCAAGAGCATCAGCTTCGTTTAAATCACAAATCCATTTATTGCCTTGTTTTATTGGCTTGAATATTGATTTTGAATTTTGAACAATTTTGTCTATTTCTGGAGAAGATTTTATCTCAAGAAGATGGCGATAATAACAAAGCCCTGGAGTGTGCTTTGCGTGATATAATCCAGTATTAAGAACTGCAGTCGCTATTAATTCTAATTTGTGTTCTTTTGAGAGAATTGTAATTGGAATTTTTCCAAAAACAATTTCTGCATCTCCTTTTAAGTCAGATGCATAAACAGTGCAAGGTCCGGTTTTTGACAATTTTAATTCAATTTTAGTTTTTTCAGACATTCCCTTTTCTGTTTTTAATGGAATGAGAGCAAGGCGATGAGCGAGAACCTCGTCGTATAAAGCAGAATCGTTCTTGAATATTTCAACATCTTCTATTGCGAGAGTTGGAATTTCTGCAACACTTCTCCTTATTGCATTCGCAAGAGACTCATTTGCGTCTATTCTAAGAACAAGCAGTTCAGGGGTGTTTTTTATGACTTCCATTTTAAGATTAAACGAGAAGGATTTTTAAACTCTTCTTCCACGCTTACCTCCTTTTTTCTTTGGCCCGCCTCTCGGGACTCTTGTTGTATCAAGAATATTTATTATTTTGAAACCTTCTTTGCTTAAAGTTTTAACGGCAGCGTGCGCTCCCGGACCTATACCAGGACTTCTTGTTTTTGCCCTTGTCCTAATGTAGAGAGAGGTAATATCAAAATCCTTTGCTCTTTCTGCAGCCCTCTTTGCAGCGAACATTGCTATTGTTGGGTCTGCTTTAAGTCTTGAGTGTTTTGTAACCATCCCGCCACTTACTCTTGCGAGAGTGTTACCGGCCAAATCAGTAATGTGAACAATAGTATTATTTGGAGAGGAATAAATATATGCAATTGCTGCTCGCTCTTCTTTTTCTTTTTTTGGTTTTTCTTCTTTTTTTTCAATTGAATCTTTTTCTGCTTTCAATTCTTCTTCAAATGGCTGCGGCTTGTGAAGTGTTTCTGATTCTTTCATCTCTGCTTTTTCTTTTGCTTTGTGGGCGGTTATTGATTCTTTTGTTTCTTCAATTTTTGGTTCTTCTTTCATAGCCTTATTATCTTTTGTCATTGTTTAGTTTCCCCCAATTTTTCTGTTTGTTCTTTTTCAATTTTTTCTTCTGTTTTTGATTTTTTAATTGGTTTTTTGAGTGAAATTGAATTTTCTTCTGAAATAGAAACAAGATAAGAAGGTATGTTAATAACTCTACCGTTTACAAGAACGTTTTTATGAACAACCATTTGCCTTGCTTGTTTTATGGTATTTGCAAAATTTTTCTTAAAGACAATTGTTGGAAGTCTTCTTTCCAATAAGTCATTAACTTTAAGGGCTAAAATGTCTGCTATTGAATTAATTTTTAATCCGAGATTTCTTAATTTATTGAAAAGAACCTCTTGTTCTTCGAGTGGGGATTTTGCAAGAGCCATTGCTCTTTTTCTGAAATAATTAACTTTTGCTATTGTTTTCCATATTTCGCGTTTGTTTTTAAGTGCGTATTTTTTCAATAACTCGTTTTCTTCTTTTATTCTGGATATTTCATATAATTTTTTCGGCCTTGAATATTTGTTCTTTTTTCTAATCATTTTTATTCTTTAGATTTTCTTTTGACCCCCATTGCTCTTCCTTTTTGTCTGAAATGAGATCTTGTTCTTTGTCCCCTTACCGGTTGTTTAAGAGCGTGTCTTATTCCGCGATATGATTTAATTTCTCTTAAACGCTTAATATCAAATTCTTTTTTCATATCTAAATCAGAACCATAAAAATGTTCTGTTTTTCCAGTTTCAATGTCATATCTTCGGTTTTTAAGAAAATCATAAATTGGAAGCTCTTCAAGGAATTTTTCTATCTTTTTGATATCTTCTTTTGATAATTCTGAAATTTTTTTGAAATGAGGAATTTTTAATTTAATGCAAACTGCATTTGCAATTGCCCATGAGACTCCTTTTATTCTTGTTAAACCTGTATAAACATTTTTAGAGCCAGGAATGTCATAGCCAAGAACTCTTACAAGAACTTCGTGTTCTTCTTCTTTTTGAGATTTTTGAATAGGTTTTTCTTTTTGTTCTTTCTTTTTTTCTGTTTTTTCTTTAGTCATTTTATTATTTTACGAACAGATAATATCTTTGTTCTTCGAGCAACTCTTCCAAAATGCGCTTTTCAATTGCTTTTTTTGGATCTGGAATGGCACTAAGTCGTTTTTTTATTTCGTCAAACGACTCAAATGGTTTTTTTTCTCGTTCTTCTATAATTTCTTTTGTGTGTTTTTTGCCAAATCCAGGAATTAATTCCAACTGATGAAGTCGCGTATTAATTGGCTGAGCATTGTTAAAGAAATCTACAAATTTCTTTTCCTGCTCCGCAACTAATTTTTCAACGAATTCTTTTAGTTGGATCTTCGCAGATTCTGTAAGCTTCGATTTTTGAAGCCTACCTGCTATGTAATATATTTTATCTCTCTTTTCTGGTCCTATATAAACTTTTTCTTTTTGGACTAATGTAACGCCTTTTCTTGGAACTAATTCAAGAAGCGCGAGAGTTTTCTCACCGATAGCTTGAGCTATTGGAATCATCTTCCCGCCCATAGGGTATCCATATGGTAGGTAATCTAATATAATTGCATATTCTTCTTTTTCTGCCATTTTCAATATTTTTTAACAATTTCTAATATAGCGTTGGATTCTGTTTCAGTTAAACCAACATCAAAAAGAATTTTGTTTAAATCCTCTAAATCTTGTGGCAAGAAATCAACAATTTTGATTATGTTTTCCTCTTTTAATTTTGGATTGTTTAATGCTTTTATTTCTTCTGTTAGTTTTTCTGCTTTGTCTTTTGACAACTTTGCAAAGGATTTTAGATAAGAGTGAATTGGCTTTTTTTCGTCGAGAGTTGCGACTAACGATTTAACTTCTGCGAGATTTAATGGTTTTTTTGATATTATCATTTTGTTTCTATTTTCTTTAAGTGTATTGGATGAACAATATATATTTTTGGTTTATTAAAGTCCTTTATTTCTATTTCGTATGCTGAGCCCCTTTTTGCAAGGATTTTGCCTGTTCTTCCTTGCAATCTCTTGGGAAGGGATAGTGGAATAGAGAGTTCTCTAACTATTGCAACATTGTCCCCTATATTAAATTTTTGGAAAAACCTTGTTAAAGAGATTTTTCCTCTTTGCCTTATTTGCTTCTGTTTTAACATAAAATTAACTGATAAAACTGCTTTAAAAAGGTTACTTTATGAGGCTAATCAAAATAAATTAAAGGTTAGTAAACTTATCAGATAATTTAAATGATTTTGTTGAGATAGAACCTTGATCATAAATCCCTTCATCTTTTGCTGCTTCCATATTATTTAAGATTGCATTAAACATTTTTTCACCCCAAACAGCAATGCCGCAACGCTTACAAACATCAATTAATGATTTTTCATCGATTTCGGATTTGCAATAAACACATTTTTTTACCATATTTCCTCTTTGTTTATTCTGTTTTTAGAAAAAAAGAGTATTTAAAGATTTATATAAGTTGATTGAAAAACGTTTTTAAATGACAAAAGCTTAAAATAAGAGATGAAAAAGAGATTTGTTAGATTAGTATTGGTTGCGTTTTTGTTAATTTTGCCTTTTGCAAGTGCGGTTTGTGAGATGAGTGCAGAGTTATTTAACCAAGACCCATATCCGGCTGTTCCTGGCGAATATGTTAAATTAGTTTTTCAACTTAATTGGACAGAAGAAAGTGATTGTAAAGATGCTGATGTGTTTGTAAAAATATTACCAGAATATCCGTTTATTTTAGATAGTAATGAAAAAGGAAGCTTTGTGTTTAAATCGGGAAATTATGTTTATGGATATCAAAAGTATATGTTAGCAGGTTTTAAGATAAGAGTTGATGAGAGAGCAATAAAAGGAGACAATAAATTAAAACTTATGTACGGATTTAGCGGAAAAGATTATGCTCCTGTTGTAAAAGAGTTTTTAGTTAATGTAAAAGAAGTTGAGACGGATTTTGAAGTAAGAATACAAGATTATTCAAAATTAACAAACACAATAACTTTTGGGATTGTGAATACTGGAAAAACTGACGCAAAATCGCTTGTTTTTGAAGTTCCATTTCAAGAGAACATAAAATTAAAGGGAAGCGGGAATGTTATTATTGGAAGTTTAAATTCTAATGATGATACGACTGCAACAATAAAAGGAATTCCAAAAGAAGGAGAAATTATAGTTAGATTAACATACAATGATGAGAATGATGTGAGAAGAGTGATAGAAAAGAAAGTGCAATTTATTGAATCATTGAATGGAGATTTGGAAGTTAAACCTTATAGAGGAACATATTTCTATTTATTTTGGATAATGTTTGCGATAGTTTTGGTTTATTATAGTTATGGTTATTACAAAAAGAGAAAGGAAAAAAACAATAGAGATATGCTAATTTTAAGAGGAGCAAAAAAACCTTGAAAATATTAAATTTGATTGTAATTGTTAAAATATAATAGGAAAATAGTGAATGATGGGTTCGTAATATTTTGTTAGTTTAGTAAAATATAGATAAAATTTTATTCGTATCTTAGGGCTTGCACTGGTTTTATTTGAGATGCCTTATATGCAGGAATTGTTCCGGCTAAAGAGCCAACAATAAATGCAAATACAAGACATCCAAAAATGAGGGAGGGTGGTGTTGATGGTTGTAATGAGGTAATGTGTAAGTAAGTTATTGCAATCTGTTGAATTATCTTACCAACACCAAAACCAAAAAGAATTCCAAAGATTCCGCCAACAAGTCCGAGCAAACCAGATTCAATCAAGAAAATTTTTAAAATATCAGAGTTTCTTGCTCCAACTGCTTTCATAACACCTATTTCTTTGTATCTTTCCAAAACAGAGGTATACATTGTGTTTGCAATGCCTACTGCGCCAACAATAAGCGAAATTGTGGCAACGCCAATTAAGAATGCTGTTAGAATATTTAAGACAGACTTAATTGAACTTAAAAGTTCTTCCGGGGTTACAATAGAAAAATCTTGAGTTTTTTCTGTAACTTTTCTAAAATCGCGCAATTTCTTTTCAATTCTCGCAGAAACCTCTTTTAAATCTGCTCCTTGATGAACTTGAACTATTATATAATCAACTCTGGTTGAAGTATTAAAAATATCTTTCAAATCTTCTATGTTTATATATGTTTGAGAGTCGTCTTGCGGGTTTCCAAATGTTTTTAGAATTCCTTTTACTTTGAATGTGCGGTTATTTAATATAATGTTGTCACCGGTTTTTAGAGGTTTCTCAAATAATTTTCCATATTTGAATTCTGAACCAAGAATAATATAACCTCTATCGCCTTTTGACAAAAATTTTCCTTCATCCATTTTTAAATTAGTTGCTTCAGTAAATATGGAAATTGAGTCTTTAACGAGTGGGATGCCAAATACGAGAAAATATTTTATTTGGTTATTGAATTTGATTTTTCCATTTTCCATTGATATATAACTAACTGCTTTAACGCCGGAGATTCTTGAAATAACATCAACTTCATCGATTGACATTTTTATAGGCGAGTTCGGGCCAGGTATGCCTGCGGCTAAAGTTGGATAAATGAATAATTTATCAGCACCTAAAGTTCTTATCTGTTCTTTCATTGCAGATTCTAAACCGAGAGAGAGGCTAATAAGGACGAAAATGATTGCTATTGACACAAAAATCCCTATTATTGTTAGCCAAGAACGAACATGGCGCCGCCTAATGTTTTTAATAGCGAGAACAAAATAATCTTTTATCATTTTAGCTCCTTAGTGCTTGCACTGGTTTTAATTGAGAGGCTTGATATGCGGGAGAGAGTCCTGACAAAATTCCTATGAAAAAAGAAAATAATATTGCAACTAAGAGAAGCGGATAAGAGATTTTAACAAGAAGCAATTCTTGGTTAAAATAAGCATTTGTTGCATAAGAAACCGCAAGCGCGAAAGATATCCCTA
>JAOAJC010000015.1 GCA_026414385.1 Candidatus Pacearchaeota archaeon
GTATGAGCCGGATGAACCTGTGCAGGATAAGGAGCATACTTTTGCTCCGACACTATATTGTACTCCTTTTAAAGTGCAAGTCGGACTTTGTGGGGTAGTTGAAGAAATCGTTATCGTGCTTCCTGATGATGATATTGATATTCCTGTTCCTGCTTGAATATTGAGATTTCCTGTTAATCCATTTAGAGAAGTTACTCCAGCTGTTCCTCCGCTGGATGATGGCCAAGATGTTCTGCAATCGTTCCCTATGCAAACTTGATTACAAGTGTTTGGCGTGTCGCATCTTGTGTCTGTAGAAGAAGTTGGCCAACTATTTCTCGTGACTCCGCCAAGAGTTAGTGAGCCGGTAATGACTACATTTCCGTCTGAACCGATACGCATTCTATCTTGAACACCACTTGTTCCTGCTGCAAAAACTATATCACCATTATTGTTGGGGTAAATGAATGCATAATTGTTATTGTTATTTTTATAAATATAAATTCCTTTTGATGTCGCACCAAATCCTAAACTAATTGAGCCTCCTACAACTAATTTCTCATCTGGATTAGAAATGCCAATTCCAACATTGCCTCCTGTTTTATTATAATAAATATTATCTCCTGATGTTGTCCATTGAGAAGCTCCGCCAGTTCCGCCAACTTGACTCCAAGAAGTTATGCAATTGTTAGCAATACAAATCTTTGAGGCATTAATTTGGCCAATTGTAATCTTATCCCAATCACTAATTTCGCTTGCCTTATGCCCAAAAATGTTTGGCTGTGCTAATGAAAAAGCAATCGCTCCAAGCAAAATAATTAGACCAACAGCAAAAAGAAAATATTTTTTCTTTAAATCAACCTCTATTTTCATATAAATCAATAAAGTTCTCGGTATTTAAAGCTTTTGATTTTTTACAACAACATTCTTCTATGTTAAATTTAACATAATTTTTTAATGAACTCAATAAAACACAATTTCCCTATCTCAATTGAAAACCCATTTCATGTTTTCAAACTTCAAAATTAATAATAAAAATTTTCCTAATCATTTTTATTTTTTTAAATATTTTACTCTCAAACTCTATCTTGCAAATGTCTCAGCAACCAAAATAGGAAATAAAATTGTTGCATCACCAAAAACCTTGATAGTTTTTCCCTCCCCCTTAATCTTGCCCCAAGAAACAGCTTCATCAGGCAAAGCCCCTGAATCACTCCCATCATACTCTTCAGCACTATTAATATATACAACATAATCTGCCCCATTTCTTAACATATTTGCATTCATTATATGATGCTTAACAACCCCTGCCCCAAGAATAATGACCCCTGATTTTTTTAATCCAATCGTGCTATCATTTAATCTCTTTGCATCTTCTGCAATATCAACAACAAAATCATTATTCTTGAACTTAAAAAAATATATATTGTCCCCTATTGCACCATCTGTTAGAGCAGGACAATAAATTCTTATCTTGTTCTTAAAAGCCCAATAGCAAATGCTCCTCTCGTCATTTATTTTCTCACCCAATTTCCATACAATATCACTCGGATTGCATTTTTTTCCAGTTTTCTTCTGCTCCTCATAGATTTCCCTTAAAACTTCTTGCATAAATTTCTCAAACCTAACATAAAGATTGTTTGAAACAAGAATATTTCCTATTCTATTAATTCCCTTCTCCCTCAATTTCTTACCATCTAAATTAAAATCCCCTAAAATAAAATCTCCCATGCATTTTATTATGTCTTCTTCTATCCCGCCAGCAGTCGTAACAAGAACATTTACTTTCTTTTTCTCAACAAGATATCTTATTATCTCCCGATTTCCAGAACTTACCATATTGCTCGTATATCCTAAAAAAATAAACGCCTTTTCTTTTATCATATCATTAATAATATTAATTGCCTTTGATAAACAAGAAGCCTGAAACCCGCTATTCTCAAAACCCTTAATTATTTTATTATAATCCACCCCTTCATTAAAATCATACCCTTTAATAGAAATTCCCTTAATATTTTCTCCTTCTCTTAACAAATTCTCTCTTGCAATTTTTTCCATATTCATAAAAAACCAAATAAACCATCTTTTTTAAACTTATTTTAAGCAAGCAACTCTCTCACTCTCCACTCCTGTCTAACATTTAAACATCAAAAATCACAATCAACCAAATTTAATCACTTCCCGAATCTTCTCTCTCTTTTCAAATATTCGCTAATTGCCTCCCTTAATTCACAAGCATCAAAATCAGGAAAATAAACATCACTAAAATACAACTCAGAATAAACACTTTGAAAAGGCATAAATCCACTTAATCTTCTTTCCTTGCCTGTCCTAATAATTAAATCCGGCTCAGGAATTCCCTTTGTATCAAGATAGTTCATAAACTCTTCCTCGCTAATTTTCGTTTTTTTATCTGCAAGAATTCTATTAACAGCCCTTATTATCTCATCCCTTCCCCCATAATCTAAACAAATCAAAACATTAAAATCATTATAGTTCTTTGTCATTTCTTCCAATTTTTCAAAATCACTAACAAGTTCCCTTGGCAATCTGTCTTTTCTTCCAATATGAATAAACCTTATTTTGTTTTTATGCGCCTCTTTTTCCCACCTAATAATTGCATCTTTCACTAATTTAAAAATCTCATCAATTTCCTTTTTATCTCTTGTCCAATTCTCAGTTGAAAACCCCCAAAAAGAAAGATATTTCACGCCCAATATCTTTGCCTCATCAAACAACTCTTTTATGTGCTCATAACTACTTGCTTTTCTATGCCCGTCTGTTGAAATCATCCCTTTTTCTTTTGCCCATCTTCTATTCCCATCAGGAATAATTGCAACGTGCAAAGGAACTTTTGACTTTTTTACCATAATTAATTAATAAAATTTTATTATTTATATCTTTTCAATAAGCTTTTAAAAGACATACAAATCATAACAAACATTATAGTAAATTAAGTTTGAACATATATCTCCACAAATAAAAACCAAAATTCTCTAAGAAGATTTTCTCATCGTAACTTCTTCAAAAAATAATTCCTTAAACCTCTCCAAATCACTAGTTTTGATTTTAGCGCCAACAGCATCTCTATGTCCTCCGCCAGTTGCATTCTCAAAATTTTTAAGGATTTTATCTAAAATTGTTCTCACATCATCTCCCCTCATAGAAATATTTGTAACTGCTCCTTTTTTATAAGCAACAGCAACGTATTTTTTAGGATAAAGATATATTAATTCGTTTGCCAAATCAGAACTTATGCTTAAATCACCGCTATAATCAAAAAAAATTACTTTCCCCTTTATATTCATTTTAGCTCTTTCTAACAACTCATTATATTTTTGTCTTATCTCTTTATATTTTTTTATTAAATGCCGATTTTCTCTTTTCTCTTCAAGAACCTCGTCAGGCCCTTTACAGTTAATTAAAAAATTTTGCATCTCTACAACATGCGTAACAGAATCCTTCAATCCAAAATTCAACGCGATGGCAATCCTACCTATCTCACTCTTATAATAAGCATCAAAAGGTTTCTTTATGTTTTTTCCCCACCATTCAGGATAAGCGCTAACAAACTCGTCAATATAATCAGGGAGATAATGATCTGCCACGCTCCCTATAACCGCAATCCATAAATCTTCTTTCTTTTTTAATATCCTATAACATATGCTACTAACCGGTTCTCCCATTATTCCATCATTTTCTTCCACAACATCATACCTATAAAAATTTGCAAATTTCCCAAATTCCTTCTTTGCATCCTCGCTAATAGGATGGTGGTCAATCCAAACAAGAGGTAATTGCATCTCGTCAATTTTTTTCAAGAACCCAATACCAATTACTGGTTTGTCCAAAACAAAAATATAATCTGCTTTTAATTCTCTCGCTTTCCTTGAATATGATTCATCTAATTCTGGATAACTTCTTACAGCAACACCCTTGCCTTTTCCAAAAGCCCTTCTTAATATTAAAAAAGAACACAAACCATCAGCATCATTATCATAATAAAATATTGGATTCTGCGCCTTTTCCAAATGCGCTTTTATTTCATCAATTTCTTTTTTCCCAATCATTAAAAACAAAAACTCTCTCTTATTTAAAAATTCTCTTTCCTAAACACTCGCAACAGATATAATAAAAATCATTATTTATAGCCACACAAATATTTAAATATCTTTTTCAAATCAATTTATTTATGAATAAATGGACAGAAATCTTGCTTGGACTCGTCTTAGTAATTGTGCCAATAATAGTCGCTTTTTACTCTCAAGAGTGGGGAACTTGGAATTTCTGGACATCTGCGTGGATTGTTCTAAAAGGTGGCTTTTTTTGGGCAATTGTAGGAATAGGGTTCCTTCTCATTCTTTTAGGCATCTCTGACTTAAAAGGATAATCCACAACAAATTATCTTGCGTTTTAATACAACAATAATTATAATTCTCGTTTATTAATTTAATTAATGGACTATTGTAAAATATGTGGTTCTTATAATTGCAAAAAACACTCTTTTCTTTTAGCTAAAAAAATAATACTAAAAGAATTTTCAGGTTCATCCCCTCCAGAAATATTTGTAGGAAGATGGAATTATCCAAATGTCTATGCCGGAATACTATCACCAACAGAATTAGGCAACACAAAAATAATGTCATCCTACGAACTCTGGCACAAAAATAATTTAAAAATTCCAGAAATTATTAATCTAAGAAAACAACTAATTTACGGAAGAAGCCAAACAAATATAAAAAAAGCTCCCCTATCAAACAAATTTATTTCTACCTTGCAAGAAGTTGCTATGACTCATCAATCAATTTCAGCAGAGTTCAAACTTAAAAAACCAATATCAAAAAACCAAGAAAATGAAAAAAATGTTCCACTAATTCCAAATGCAGCAGATGTCTCTTTAATAAGATTGCAAGAAAACCCGAAAATTAAACCAAAAGTAGATTATTTAGTTAATGACAAAGATGCAAAATCAACCTCAGCGATAATAGAACTTGACAAAGCAGGAATTGAAACTTCTTTAATTCAAAAACTATTATCAGCAGGATTACTTGGTTTGAAAAAAAATCGCAAACTTGTTCCGACAAGATGGGCAATTACAGCGGTTGATGATACTCTTTCAAAAGAAAAACTAAAAAAAATTAAACTCTATCCAGAAATATCAGAAATTCTTCTTTTTCACTCAGAATATCTTGGCAATCATTACGAATTTCTTCTTCTGCCTGACAAATTTTCCTTTGAAGTAATAGAACGCTCCCTATTATCGCAAGAATCGTGGCACGATTACGAAACTATCTTTCAAAGAAAATCATATGCAAATAGCGTTACAGGAGCGTATTACGCAAATCGTCTTGCTCTCTGTGAATATCTTGACAAAATAAAAAAACAAGCAAAATGTCTTGTCATTAGAGAAATTCGTCCAGAATATTCTGCCTCATTAGGAGTAGGAATTTTGAGACAAATAAGCAGAGATGCTTTTCAAAAACAACCAGAAAAATTTTCCTCCATAAATGAAGCGCTAAACCAAATTCAATCAAGATTAAAACAACCAATTTTAAATTTTACAGCCAACTCAATCATCTTAAAAAACCTTAAAACTCAAACAAAACTAACCTCATTCTTATAATCTCGTCGATAACAGCAGAAACCTTTTTAAATCCATTCTCATTTATAAATAACACAAAAATGACAAAATCAAACCTTAAAGTCCAAAATATTGTTGCAACTACTTCTCTTGGAAAGCCCGTCTCGCTAACGCAATTAGCAAAAAGCCAAGCGAATACAGAATACAATCCAGAACAATTTCCAGGGTTAGTTTTACGAATAAAAGAACCAAAATCAGCAGTTTTAGTATTCTCCTCCGGAAACTTAGTTTGCACAGGAACAAAAAGCATAGCACAAGTTAAAGAAGTTATCTCTCAAGTAATAAAACAAATAGGAAAAATCGGAGTTAAGATAACACAACAACCAAAAATAACTGTTCAAAACATAGTTGCGTCAGGAAGCATAAACCTAAACCTAAACCTAAATATTTTAGCCCTCCAATTAGAAAACACAGAATACGAACCAGAACAATTTCCAGGATTAGTTTATAAATTAGATGAACCGACAGCAACATTCCTTCTTTTTAGCAACGGAAAATTAGTTTGCACAGGCACCAAAAACAAACAACAATTGGAAGATTCAATGAAACAACTAAACAAAAACATAAGAGAAGCAATTGCTCGTAGTAAATAATAAGACAAATTAATAGAATTTTTCAACCCATATTTTAAAACTTATAAACTAAATCATTACCAATATTTTTAGTTTTTTATTTATGCACAGAAACTAATTTATTTCCTCTCTTTTTTTGCCTCTCTCTCAACCTCATCTAAACTAGTTATTTCTTCTATGCTTTTATCAGGACGATAACGCGTAATTCTCGGAAATCTTAATGCATATCCAGAACTATATGACGGGCTCTTCTGTATATTTTGATATGTAACTGATACTACAATTTTTGGCTTTACTTTTACGACATTTCCTTTTTCCTCAATTATTAAAGGTTTAAGTAGTTTAGTCATCTCCTCAAAAGTCATTCCTTCTGACTCTTTTTCCTTTAATCCTGACGAAACTTTTCCAACTTCGACTAATCTCCCTTCATCATCACAAGCAAGAATATAACTCGTTAATAAACCTCCCCTCTTACCAGTTCCATATTCTGCCCCAACAATAACCAAATCAAAATCTTTTGTTTCAGGTTTTAATTTAGCCATATATCCAACTCTTCTTCCTGGTTTATATTCGGCGTTTAAATTTTTAATCATAATTCCCTCTTCCCCAACCTTCAATGCTCTATCATAAAATTTCATCGCTTCTTCTTCTCTGTCAGTCACAATCTGCTCAGCGACTTTTATTTTAAATTCAACGCTATCTACAATTTTTTCAACAATTTTTCTTCTCTCCCTGAATGATTCTTTCATCACGCTTTTCCCATTATAATAAAGAATATCAAAAATATTTACCTCAACAGGAAGTTTCTTTTCCAATTCCTCAATCTCATATTTTCTTTTTATTCTCTGGCTAATTGCCTCAAATGGCTTGTATTTTTTTGTTTTTGCATCATAACCAACAACTTCTGAATCTAAAATAAAACTCTCTCCTTTTACATGTCTTTTTACAACATCAACAACATCAGGAAATTGTCTCGTTACATTTTCCAATCTCCTTGTAAATAAACTAATCTCCCCGTCTTTTGTTTTGTTAATTAACATTCTAAAACCATCATATTTTATCTCAATCCCAACTTTCCCGCCACCACATATCTCAAAACCTTCTGCTATATCTTTCGCTTTGATAGCAAGCATTACGTTCATTGGCTTTCCTGGAACAATTTCTATCTCTTCCAATTCCTTAACTCCTTTTGAAGCTGCATCAAAAACTATCGCCCAATCTACTGCCAAATCATAAGCTTCTTCTATTTTCTCGCTGGCTCTTTCTTCGTTCTTCAAAAATGCCTTTGCAATAGCATCTCTTAAAACCCCATCTGCAACACCAATTCTTAAATCACTTAACAAAGTTCTTACGATATATTTTGCCTCTCTTCCAGAAGCATAACCCAATAACTCTTTTACTAAATCCAATTTTCTATCAACAGCCCCTTTGCCCTCTATCTCAGTTATTTTTCTTAAATTATCAAAAACTTTTCCGACGCTTAATTTACCTTTCACTAAAGGCATCTGTTTCTTTCTCAATGCAAACTCTTCTGCAATTTCCCCCAAATCCCCGATTTTTTTAAATCTCTTTATTACATCAGCTTCATTAATCCCGAAAGAAAAAGCGATTGCTTTAATTGCTAATTGTCTTGATATTCCAAATTCCCTCGGCTCATAATTAGGGAAAACTCTCCCGCTCAAAAGATAAACCCATTCTTTTTCTCCCTTTTTCTTAATTCTCTCTAAAAATTCAGCTAAAATATCAACTTTTTCCAATCTCTTTGTTGTCTTCCCCAAATTTTCATAAACTTCTACAAACTCTCTATATTCCATACTTCCCCATCCTCTTTTTGTGCCTTTTTCTTAAAATCCAACTCAAATTAATTATTATTAAAATAATTATTAATGTTATTAGCACAACCATCAAAATCATTAATCCATTATCTTTTTTCTTTGCATAAACTCCCTTACTTATACCAACTATCTCTATCCCATCTTTTTTAATATTGAACTTTACATCTTTCCTAATTGTCTTTGTCCCGTAATTTAAATATATGATTGCATCATAAATTCCCGTATCTATCCCAGAACTATCCCAATATGAATAAAACACTCCCCTGCTTAACGCCCCAATATCATTTGTCAGAGATTTGAAATCAGCAATCTTCACCCCATCTTTATTGTATAATTCTATCTTTGCATAAGCATCTTTAATTTTCTCATTCCATTTATTCTCAACAACCATCTCAAATACCGCAATTCCGCCAAAAACAAAATCTTTCACCTTAATTTCTTGTAATTCTAAAATCTCTGCCCCAATATCAAACTCTTTTTCTAATTTTATAGGCTCGCCGCCATAAACTATAGTCGCAACAACATTATAAGTCCCAAAAGGAACATTAGCCCTCCATTTTTTTATAATTTCCTTTCTCTCTCCATTAGCGATTTCAACGCCATCGCTACTAAAACTTGCAACTCTCTCTTTCTTTTTATTATAAATTTCAAAATTAGCATAAACATTTTGAAGGTTGCTCTCTCCTTTATTCACGACAGGAATAATGAAAGTTACTTCTCCACCCTCGCTCGCCCCGACAATATTTAAATCAGCTTCTATGTACTTTCCCGGATAAGGCACCACAACATCTATTTTGCTAACAAAAGCAAGAATTGCCCCTATATAAGATTCCCCGCCACCAATTTTTTTAGGCACTTGTGAAACATAAATCTCTCCGCTATTTATCCCAGGTTTTAATTCATTCGGCAAGGATAAATTAAAGATTACTTGTTTTATTCCCTCGTTGCTTCCCATCTCAAATGAAATTTCTTTTGGAACAATATACCTCCCTAATTCTCCCCTCACAGAAATTTCAATGCTGATATTCTTACTTTCCAAATTCAATATATCAATAGCAATTGTTTTATTCAACCCTGGCAAAAAATTAATTGTTGTCTTTCCCGGAGTTATTCCAAACGCGCTTCCAATTCCAATGCTACCTACAAAAATCCAAATAAAAACAATAAAAATCAAAACCAACTCGCCAATTTTTTTGATGTTTGTTATTTTCATATTTTTTGTTTTCATTTTCTGAATATACAAATTTAAATTTATTTAATTTACTCTGCGAATACTCCTGTAAACACCACTGTTGAATTTTTATATCCGCCAGTTTCCATTGAAGGAACTTGAACATAAATATCAATCTCAGCACTATTATTCATACTGCTATAATTAAGATAAGCGATACATCTCTGTTCATTAGTTATTGAAGGCATATTACTAAATGTTGTAACAGAACCTGCCCAATTAAATGAATTCAATTCACTTGAATTATCTATCTTATATCTATAATAAGAACTTGGATTAGTTGCCATTTTCCAAAAATCAGTTGCTTTTATTGTGACATTCACTAAAGAATTTCCATTATTCTCCAACAAGAAAGGTAATGGAGAATTATTAGTTGTATCATTTGAACCAAGATATTTAATTAAGCCAAACTCAACTTTATCAATGAGCAAGTTTAATGCTAACAAAGATTTCAAACTTACATTCCAATAATTTGCCCAATCGCCAAATCCGCTACCATCACTTGCCCTAACACTCCACTTATAGTAATCTCCTTTATCTATAAAACACTTCATAGGAGATGTTAAAGTGTAATTTGTTGTTGATAATCCACTAACATATTTATCGCCATCATAACAAGTTGAACTAGCAACCAAACTCATGTTAAATTCATAGCTTAATACATCACCATCATCATCTACTCCGCTCCAAATAAACATTTGCGTTCTATTTGTTGTCTGATTATTATTTCCAGGACTTATTAATGTTACAACAGGTAAACTATTCAATATGCTAATATTAGTTGAATTTATCCAATCACTATAAACACTTCCGTCAAAAGCTCTCACAGAACAATGCCAAACTTCTCCTTTTGTAGTATTTCCATAACCCAAAACAGCATCAATCCTTGTTCCATTACTATAACTATTATTATAATCAATTGTTAAATTCAAAACATTATTCTTGTACCATCTTACACTTACATTCATTGTGTTATTGTCTGCGTCAACCAAATCAAACACGCAATGTAAATCTTGTTTTGTTTTATTGCTTCCATCACTACTATTTAATTTTATATTTGTTATATTCGGCGCAACATTCAAAATAACATTTAATATTCTTATCCCTGTACAATTCTCATTATTTGTAGAATCTTTTGCGCACCCAAAATAAGAGTAGCTTCCACTCGTATAATTTGTCTCATTCACATACAAATTCCACTTATCAACATCATACTTATACAAATTAGAATAATATTGTTGCTTGACTTCATCTGCTGTTAAGCTTCTATTCCATATCCTTACTTCGTCTATTGTTCCATTGAAATACTCTCCATCCCATCCAGGATTCCTGCCAATTCCAACCATAAATGGAGTTGCATTTACTATAAGAGGCAATCCAGAAGTACTATTAACAATATTCCCGTTTATATATAAAGAAAGATTATTCCCGCTCTTTACTCCAACAATATAATAC
>JAOAJC010000016.1 GCA_026414385.1 Candidatus Pacearchaeota archaeon
GGTTATAACAAAAAAACCTTTTGGAGATTCTATTTTGACTATTTAATATTTCGACCAGATATTGTTGTTGCAACAGGGATTCTCGCTTTCATTCCTTCATTTTTTAAAAAAATCGGGTTATTAAGAAAACCTTTGGTTCATATGTGGGATGATTATTACGGTGAGCAAATGGGTAAAAAATGGGGTGCCTTGCCGAGTTATTTAGAAATGTTCTCCATTCTTAACTCAGATTTTCTGCATCTGCCAGGACATCCACGACTTGTAACAAATGTTGTTGTTTGATATTTTTTAACTTCAATCAAATTATAATTCATCCTTGGAAGATTATTTAAGTTAATGAATGGACGCATCGGGTTATAATTAATATTTTTTAGTCTTAAGATATTTTTTTGTTAATCTTTTTTTTATCAACTAAATTACATATCTCTAAAAGTGGTTCTTCTCCTTCCACCCTCACAACATAGTCAATGTATTTATAGTCTAACAAAGATTGTGGTTCGAGAGTCGCATGTACCCCCCAACAATCATTAAAGCATCTGAATTTTCTTTCACTATTTTAGAAACCTGCATTATGTCTTTAAGTACATTTCCAGTATAACTTGTCATTCCAACAATATCCATTCAAAATTTTTTTAATATCTTAATAAGCAGGTTATTATTATAATAAAGATTTCTGTCTAAAATCTTAACTTCATGTCCCCCTTTTTCGTTAATAAATGTCGCTAATTTAACTAATGCGAGTGGCATCCACGCTTGCGATTTCCATTTGTTCCCATTTAAAATATCATAATTGGGTTGTATTAAAAGAACTTTTGCCATATTGATTTTTATAACTTCCTATTTATAAATAAATGTATTCTATAACAAATTTATTCTCAAACAATTTTCTTTAACAATATCAAATCTTCTTTTTTAACTCCGCCTATTGCTATCATAATCAAAAAATAAACAACAACCCCAACAAATATAATAACAATTCCAGATAATATAGTGATATCTTTAAATAAACTAACTAAATAAAACACAATTCCAGCCATCATTATGCTCGCAATAAGTGGTTTTATCATTGGCTTAAACGAAACTTTTATCTTAAACTCTTTTTTTGAAAAATAAACTACACTACCTAAATAAATTCCTAAACTAACTAAACTCGCAATCGCAGCACCATTCATGGCCCATATTTCAGATATTTTCATAAGCGACTTAATCAATATGTAATTCAAAACTATGTTTATTGTGCTCGTAACGACAATAGCCATGGCAAAAAATTGTGGTTTCTCTCTTGCAGAAAACATTTGAAGTAAAACAGCCGTATATACAGAAAACAAAATACTAAATGAGAGAAAATAAAGTGGAATAGAGGCCGGCAAATACGAATACCCATAAAATAATCTAATAAAATACTTGCCTAAAACAACCAATCCAAATACAGCAGGAACCCCAAAGATTAAAATGTATTTTATTATCATATTAACACTATTTTCCATCCCTTTCTTTTCTATTTTCGTAAATATTGGCAATAATATTGAAACAGGAGCCAAAACAAACGCAACCACACTATTCACAAGAGAAAATGCAGCCCTATAATATCCAACAAACTCTGGTTTAAGGAAAATTCCTAACATAATTGAATCAACATAAGCATAAAAAACCCCTGATATGCTGGCTATAGTAAGCCAACCAACAAATCTTAATATTTTATGCCTATCAATCAAAAAACCATTTTCTTTTTTTTCAAAAATCTCTGGGATAAGTTTTTTTAGATAATATAATGAAAATACTAACAATATTATTGAAATTAAGCTAAATGATATAAAAATACCAACAATATAATAGGAATAAGCAACAAGATAAAAAATAACCAACGCAAAAGAAATTCTTAAAAATTGAGATATTATTTCTTTTAGGCCTATATATTCCACTCTTTCCAATGAATAAAAAATCTGCGTATAAAATCCTTCAAAAGATAAAATAAAAATATATCCTGCAGAAACTAAGAATGGAATTAAAAGTGCATTATTTTTAAAAACATAAGTTGCTAACGGATATGCCAAAATTAAAAATATGAGTGATATGCCCAACGATAAATAAAACTTCATTTTAAACAAATACCTATAATAAGCAGACATTGCTTTCTTGTTTTTGGAAATAGAATACGACAAATATCTAACTAAAGCTGAATTTATCCCCAAATCAGCAAAAGTATAAAAAATCATTGCAGTTGACAGAACTATTGAATAAATTCCATAACCCTCTGGTTGCAAAAACCTTGCTAAAATTATTACAAATATTAGCGCCCCTATTCGATTCACAATAGAGGACAAAAACTGCCAAGCAGAATTCTTAACAAAACTCCTTTTTTCATCCTCGCTTAACATAAACTCCCTAACAAAAATTGATTTATATTTGTTTTGATATTTTTGGATTATTATAAAACAATACTCAATAAACCCCTCTCAAATAATCTTTATTAACTTAATTTACTTATATCTTCTATGATAGTAAAACTTCTTGGCATATTTGATATCTTAGCAGGCGTTTTGTTTCTCTTGTTAGCTCTTAATCAAACTATTCCTTTTTACATAATTTGGATTTTTATGATTCTGCTTTTTGCCAAAGGATTGTTTATTCTTTCAGGAGAATTCATTCTCAGTCCAATAGATTTAGTTGCCTCAATTATTTTGTTGTTGTCTTTATTTGTTACTATCCCAATTTTATTATTTTATCTCTTTTCTTTTGCAATGGTAGTTAAGGGCTCTTTTAGTTTCTTATAATTTTTCAATTAGCCATCTTATTAAGAAATACTCTCTTTTGTATAATTTATCTTTATAAGCTAAATATGCAAAATCCAAGATAGAGTGAAAAACCATTCCTAAAAAAACATAAACAAAAACCTCATGAATTAACCCGAGAGCCAAAACAAAAATATGAAACTCAATTGTATGGAACGGTTGAAAAATTCCTTTCTTTTTTATTCCAAATTCCTTTTCCTTTTCTTCTTTTTTTTGTAATCTTTCATAAAATTTTAATGCACTAAAAAACCCAAATTTCTTTGTTATTCTCACTGCATTTAAATAATGATCAAAATCAATTAGGAAAGAGGATAAAAACATCATTAAAACATAAAATAAACTTATATAAGGAAAGATAATCCAAATCAATAAACTAAATATCGCTCCCAATAGGATGTGCCATCTTGGTAGCATTTTACTCCCCCTCAAATTTTTTTATCATGTCAGAAAAAGCAGGCCTTGTTATAAAAACTCCAACAGTTATTCCGATTAAGGTTGTTAGTGCAAATCCTTTGAACAAACCAGCAACAGCCCAATATAATGGAATTAACGATACCATTGCAGTAAAGTAAGCCCCAATAACGACAAATAATGCTCTTTTCATTTTCTCCTTTAAACTCAATGTTACTCCGCTACTTCTTGCCTCATCTAAAATAACTATTTGCTGATCCACTCCAGTTCCAATTGTTGCTAATATTCCTGCAATTGACGGCAAGTCAAGATTCCATCTTATGACTGCAGCAATACCTAATATTATTAATATTTCAGAGAAAGAAGTAAATACTAATGCCAAGGACGCTTTTATTCTCCTA
Source organism: Candidatus Pacearchaeota archaeon (assembly GCA_026414385.1). Taxonomy (GTDB): domain Archaea; phylum Nanobdellota; class Nanobdellia; order Pacearchaeales; family GW2011-AR1; genus JAOAJC01. The sequence goes on from JAOAJC010000016.1 coordinate 3,605, forward strand.
TATCTTATGAAAATAATTATTGCAATAGCAATCATAGATGCAGCACCAGCAATCAATATCCAATAAACAAACTCTTCTCCTAATAATGGGGAAATTGTGTCTAACTTAACAATATTTAATTTATATGGCAAACTTCCAGTAATTAAGATTGTTTGCAATTTATTCATGTTTGCTTTCGCGTCAGCAAGAGCTTCCTGATTCGTCTTTCCACTACCACTTCCCTGTATTGCAACTTGTGTTGTTACCTGTCCTCTTAAATCAGCCCCAATAAATAACTCATCAACTAAGACATCATCAACAAAAAGATATAATTTTTCAGACAAATATTTTCCTGTTTCGTCTAAACTTAAGTTTTTAGTTATTTCAGCATGTTTTTTAGCAGCTTCTTCCGTTAAATAAATTACAAATCTAAAAGAACATACATATCCTTCCTGTGTTGGTTGGCAGCCAGTTATCCCAGCACATGTTGCATCTGTTTTGCAAACACTACTTATGTCGTTTTTCTCTCCTTTGAAAACGCTTATATTTCCTATTTTTGCCTCAAATTTTCCTTGTTTAGAAATTAATTCTTCCAAATCACTTGGCGAGGCACCAGCAACTTCTATTAACATAAATCTATTTCCGGATAAATCTCTAACTCCTCTTACTTGCATATCACTCAATCCATAGACATTAAACCTATTTCTGCTAACATCAATCAAATTATTTAATCCCTCGTCATTTATTTCTCCTTCTGGCTGAACTAAAGCTCTTGCTCCGCCCCTTAAATCCAAACCTGTTTGCAATTTTGTTGCAGGGACGTCCTCAACAATTATTTTCGGCGGCTCATCCACAAAAATAGTATATTTGTTTTTTTTGCCAAAAATGTCTATTCTTTTTGTCCCGTTCTCTGCAAAAATCTTTTCAATTACTTTTGTATATTCTTCTTTGTTTGTTATTTTATCATCATTTATTTTTTGAATTATCTCCCCTACTCTCAACCCCTCTTCAAAAATTGTTGAATTCTTTTCTACTGATTTTACAATTACCCCTGATTCAAAACTTGGTTTTATCGCAATCACGGATAACAGCAATAAAATTATCAAAAGCCAAATTCTCCATGTTAATCTCATTTTTTACCTCCAAAATCTTTTCTCTCAACATACCATTTTAATATAGATGCATTTGTTATCCAAGTATTAAATATGTCAAATCCAAGCCCTATAAGGATTATCATAAAAATCTGTCTTAATGTCTCTGACAAATTATATATAATTATTAAAGCGATACCAACAGCAGCAATAGAAGTCAAAGTCATTGTCATACCTGTCTTAAACGCACCCCACAATCTCTGGTTTATCTCTTCTTCTTTCTTTTTTAGCATTCTTGTCGTTAATAAAATATCAGTATCTACGCTATACCCGATAAGCATTAAAAACGCAATCACTCCAGCACTTGAGACGCTAATCCCCAACATATCCACAACAACAACAGTCATCATTATGTCAGCAAACGCGCTTAATATCACTGCAAAACTCGGCACAAATGTTCTAAAAATTATAAAAACAACTATTGCCATAAAACAAAAAGCAAGTAATATCGCAAATCTTAATTGTTGATAAAATCCTGCAGATAAATTTGCTCCGGAAAATTCAATGCTTGAATTGTCGCTCGTTAAATTATATGTTAAATAGTTCTCAAGCGCTTTTTTCGTTTTTTCCGCCTCTTCTTTTGTCTCAAACAAAAATCCAATTTGCACCCCAGTTCTTATGTCAGAAAGTCGTCTTATGCTCAAATCAGGAAAATCTTTTTTCAAGTCATTTTCCAATTTTTTAATATCAACGCTCTTGTCAAATACTGTTATGGTTGTTCCACCAGTTAGAGAAACATCTTTTAAGATTATGTCGCCATTCTCTTTTTCAAAATTATATAAATAGACCAATGAGAAAATTATCATAATCGCAGGCAAAATCAAAATCCATTTGTAGCACCTGTCATACCATCCGCCAAATTTAACTTGCTCTGTTTGTTTCGCTTCTTTATTTTCCATTTCTATTTTTTTAATCTATTTCACAATGTGTTTGTTCCATTCTTCCATAACCGCCACGTGGAAGAAATTTTTCTATGTCTTCATACCCTATATTGTCTATTCTCATTTCCTCACCATTTGGCAATATGAGAGTTTCATAATCCCCACCAATCTTAAATATCCTTCCAATACACATACAACTTCTTGAAATGCTTATTTCATTTGGGCCCCACCCAGTCGCAACACAAAAATCCATTCCATGAATTTTTTTCATAAACTCAAATAATTTTTTCCCTAGTTCTTCCCCATACGATTCTATGCATTTTTTTTCTAATGTTTCAATATTCATTTTTATTTTGCTATTTTTGGCATTTTTTTATTAATCTTATGATTTGCCTTTATTTTTAAGTTTTTTGTTATTTTTAATTAGCTATTAAAGGATGCGCCGACTGGGAATTGAACCCAGCTCTACTGCGTGGAAGGCAGTCATTCTACCGATAAACTATCGGCGCTTTCCCTTTATTTATTTCATAAACCTTGGTTAAAAATCTTTGCCATTTTGTTCACTGCAGAATTAAAGCTCGCAGCGTAAGCGAGGAATCCTTAAGATAAGAAACAAAGATACGCGCCCGATAGGATTTGAACCTACGACCCTCAGGTTAGGACCCTGATGCTCTATCCAGGCTGAGCTACGGGCGCACCACTTATAAAACCCATTTTAACATTTAAAATTAACTAATTCATTTTCGTTCTTTCTTGACTTTTTAATCTGTTATCAAAATAGAATTATGCTCTGCGTGTGCTTTCTATATTTCCATATAAAACCCAATCTTTGATTCACTCTTGCTGCGGGCATCCTCGCTTCGCTGTGGTGCTCCTCGCTGCGGTGAACAAAGATGCGGGGAGAAGGATTCGAACCTTCGTAGGCACTGAGCCAATGCGTCTTGAGCGCATCCCGTTTGTCCACTCCGGCATCCCCGCTAATAAGTTCACGAAATTGTTGGGTTATCTCATAATAACTAAGCTTATGAACTTTATAAATAGCGGGAAGAATTGATATAAAAACTTATAGATTTTCTAATAAAAACAAACGAAGACAGCATTGGAGTTTCGCCTCTTGTCGGAGACTAATTTCCAACGCAATCTGCTTAGCTTCTGTGTTCGGAACGGGAACAGGCGTTTCCAGATTGCTATGGCCGTCTTCACAACTTAGTTTTTTTCATAGTTTTTAAGTTTTTTGCTTTTTGATTTCCAAACCCAAATCTAAAAATTTATATCTTAATTTTCCATATCCTTAATATGAAAACCGCCCTAACAAAAACAGAAGCCAATGAAAAAATCATTAATTTTTTTTCAAAACCAAATTTCACCCCTGATGAAATGAAAAAAATTAAGAGATTAGCTATGAAATTTAACATAAAATTAAAACCTTATAAAAATAAATTTTGTAAAAAATGTCTCTCCCCACTTAAGGGCAAAATAAGAATTTCAAAAACTCATAAAACGATAGAATGTGGTTTTTGCGGACATAAAAATAAATTCAAGATTTAAACTATATTCTTATTTGTGTTATTCTCTCTAATCCTCTCATATCCACATGGTTTGTTCCATCTTTTTGCCATAATTCTTCCATTTTTCCCTTCGCAATTTTTCTTGCCATCCTGTCATCTTTCGCATTAAATCTATATTTTTCTATCCTGCTACTTCCTTCTTCACCCAACACCCAATATGTTGCTATATATTTCATTGTTTTTCTCCACCTTTATGGCTTAAAACTTATTTGACTAACCTTTTTAAATTTTTATTCACTCAATTAACTCTATTCTTGCATTTTTAATTGCGACTTCTATAAGGTTTTTTTCGTTTTTTATTTTCTTTTCTTTTTCTCTTATCTCCTTTAAAAAGCTCTTTGTTTTTGGATGTTTTGCTATCATAAATGAACAACAATCAGGATAATTTAACGAAGAAATTTCAAAAGTTTTAATTTTTCTCGCTACATCTATAATCTCTTCTTTGTTCATCCCTATTAATGGGCACAATACAGGACATTCTACAGCATCATAGATTGAATTAATATTCTCCAAAGTTTGAGACGCAACCTGCCCAATGCTATCTCCAGTTATTATCGCTTTTGCCCCCTCTTTTTTTACTATTGCATTTATAATCTTCATCATAAATCTTCTATAGATTATCATTCTTAATTCCGGTTCTATTTTTGTTATGATTTCTTTTTGTATTTTTTCAAAAGGCACAAAATAAATTTTTGATTTCAATTGAAATTTATTTAATTCTTTGACAATTTTCTCTATTTTGTCCATAACAATATTGGCGCTTTTGCTAAAATTAAACATATGGGCAAAAACAACTTCGCATCCTCTTTTCATCATAAAAAACGAGGCAACAGGACTATCAATCCCACCAGATAAAGAACAAACAACTTTTCCACTTGCTCCAACAGGCAATCCGCCAATACCTTTTATTTTTTTATCATAAATGTGCGCTTCTTTTTCTTCTATATCTATATAAATCACAATGTCAGGATTTTCCAAATCCACCTTTTTCTTTGTTTTGTCTATTATTTCCTTACCGATGATTTTATTTACTTCTTCGGATATAAGATAGAATTTTTTATTTGCGCGAGATGTCTCAACTTTAAAACAATCAAATTTTTTTCCAATTAAAAACTCTAAAGTTTTCTTTTTTATCTCTTCAATTTCTAAATTTGTTTTAATAGCAAAAGAAAAATTCGCAACACCCGGCATATTTTCTAACGTTTTTCTTATATTATCTTCAAAACCTTCTTTAATCTCGCAAATTATCTTCCCGTATCTTTTGCTTATTTTTTTTACAAAACCTTTTAATTTTATTTTTAAATTGCGTAACAGACAATCCTCAAAAAACCTTCTGTTTTTCCCTTTTATTGCAATCTCACTATATCTTATTATAGCGTATTTTTTTTCGTTATTTTCCATCTTCACAAGATAAATTCAGTTTTATATTATTTCTAAATTTTAATTTTTAAAGTTGCTCATTTCATTTATTTGTAACTCTCATAATAACAAATAGCTTCATAATTATTATCTAATAAAACACAAAACTTAAATTAAGCTTTTTTGAATTTTGTTATTTCGGGAAGCATATCAGCATGTCCTAAGAAAGCCGCCCTGCAACAATATCTCTCTAATCCCAACTCATCTAAAACTTTTTTAGCCTCTTCACCGCTATCAATTCTCTTCTTATACTCTTCCCAAAGATGCCCAATCGGCTTTCCGCACCCGAAACATCTCACTGGAATTAACATAATATTCTTTCTTTTATTTGCTTTTTAAACCTTTTTAAAACCAAACTTTCTTAAACTTATACCTCTTTTAACAACTATGAAAGAAAAGCCATTGATTGTGTTAAAAGATGTTGCAAAATATTATTCTATGGGTGATGAGATTGTTAAAGCAGTTGATGGATTAAACATAGAAATTAAACAGGGCGATTTCATAGCGATTATAGGCCCATCCGGCAGCGGTAAATCCACAACAATGAATTTAGTTGGTTCATTAGATTTAGCAACAAGAGGAGCGATTTATTTACATAACATCAATATTGAAGAACTCCATGAATCAGATTTAGCTCAAATAAGAGGGAAAACAATTGGTTTTGTTTTTCAAAGTTTTAATTTAATTCCAAATCTCACTGCAAAAGAGAACATAATGCTGCCAATGATTTTTCAAGGAATTGAAAAAGAGATTCGAGAAGCAAGAGCAGACGAATTATTAGAATTAGTCGGTTTAACAGAAAGGGCAGAACATCACCCAAACCAACTATCTGGCGGAGAACAGCAAAGAATAGCAATTGCAAGGGCATTATCAAACGATCCAGAAATTATTCTCGCCGATGAACCAACAGGAAACCTGGACACAAAAAACGGAGAGATTATCTTAAATTATCTTGAAAGATTAAACAAAAACGGGAAAACGATTATTTTAGTCACTCATGATTCAAATATTGCTCACAAACACGCAAGAATTATTTATCACATAAAAGATGGCAAATTAGAAAAAATAACAAAAAAAATAAAAGACAGGTGGGTAATTGTTCCATTTAAAACAAATTTCTAAAATGCTAAAAGATTATTTTTTAATGGCTCTTGATAACATCAAGCATAGAGGTATTCGTTCTTGGCTCACAATGATAGGCATTTTCATCGGCATTGCAGCAGTCGTCTCTCTTATCTCATTAGGACAAGGTTTGCAAGAAGCAATTACCGGGCAATTCAGGAGTTTATCAACAGATACATTAATTGTTCAAAGTTCGGCAGTAGCATCTTATTTAGGCCCACCAGGCACAACAGCAGTAAGGAAGTTAAATGAACGCGATTTAAACCTAATTTCCTCTATTTCTGGAGTAGATATTGCAATTCCAAGATTAATTAGAAGCGTTAAGGTGGAATACAATGATGTTGTTGGTTTTAAATATCTTGCTTCCCTACCACAAAATCAAGAACAAATAGATTACCTTTACAAAATTGCAGATTTAAAAGTTGCAGAAGGCAGGTTATTAAAACCGAACGACAAAAGAAAAATAATAATCGGAGCAGATTTCATAAACAAAGAACAATTCGGTAAAGAAATTAAGTTAAGCTCAAATCTAAAAATACAAGGCGTTTCTTTTGAAGTTATTGGCATTCTTCAAAAATCAGGTTCAATACAAATCAACAACGCAGCTCTTCTTATAGAAGATGATTTAAAAGAAATTCTTAACATATCTGATGAAATTGATTTGATAGCAATCAAGGTAGTTTCTAAGGAACGCGTTGAAGAAACAGCAGAATTAATTAAAAAAAAGCTGAGAAAAGATAGAAATCAAAAAGAAGGTGAAGAAGATTTTTCTGTTCAAACTCCCATAAAAGCAATAGAATCGGTTACAACTATTTTAAACATTTTAAATCTTGTCGTTATAGGGATAGCAATAGTATCTCTTTTTGTTGGAGGGGTAGGCATTGCAAACACAATGTATACCTCTGTTTTGGAAAGATATAAAGAAATAGGTGTTATGAAAGCAGTTGGAGC
>JAOAJC010000017.1 GCA_026414385.1 Candidatus Pacearchaeota archaeon
TATCAATGAGGGATGGGAAAACGTGAGTTATAGTGGCGAGTGGTATAGAAATAATAGTATTTTTGTTTTTGATTATTGGAATAAAACTTATGGTGGAAATAATCATGAGAGAGCATATTCTTCTTCTATTCGTAATGATAGCGTTTATCTTACAGGATCCACTCACTCTTTTGGGGCTGGGTGGGCTGATATTTGGACTATAAAATTAAATTCAAGTGGAGATTTGATATGGAATAGGACATATGGGACGAGCGGAGATAATATTGGTTATGGTGTATATGTAGATAATAATGAAGAGATTTATGTTACAGGAGTAAGTGATTTCGATTTAATTGTTTTGAAATATGATTCTAATGGAAATTTGCTGTGGAATAAGACATTTGGGGAGGCATATGGAGAGTATGGCTATGGAATTTATGCTGATGAAAATTATGTTTATGTAACAGGAGAAAAATGGAATGGTACTGGTCAAATATGGATTCTCAAATTAAATTCATCCAATGGGGGGAATATTTGGAATAGAGCTTTTGATGGCAGCGGTGGTTCGGATAACACAGATTTGGGATATGGTATTGTTTCTGATAAAAATGGAAACATTTATGTTGTTGGAGAGGTAAAAAATATTGGGAATGGAAGAGATGGAATTTTCTTGAAATATAATCAAGATGGTAATTTATTAATTAATAAATCGTTTGGTGGAACAAATGACGATTTATTTGATGATGTTGTTATTGATGACGCAAATCAATTATATGTTACAGGATATACACGAACTTATGGGCAAGATGGATATTCTGATGTTTGGACATTAAAATTGGATTCTAATGGAAATCTATTGTGGAATAAAACTTATGGTGGGGGTGGAACAATAAATGATGCTGGTTATGGAATTACAATTGATAGATTAGGAAATGTTTATGTTGCTGGAAGAAATGATACTTTCGGAAATTCTTTTGTGTTAAAATATGATTCAAATGGGAATTTTATAGCAAGTTATGGGTTAAAAGGAAATCCTCGGCCTTTTGATATTATAAGTGACAAAAACAATAATATTTATCCTGTTGGTTATATTGGTGATTTTGAAAAAGGCGAAGAATATTATATTAATAAACAAAAAATAGGGTTTTTCAAGGAAAATCAGGAGCAAGGAATTTATAGTTTGTTGGATTTTATGAATAATTCTTACACTGATGTTTTTGATGTTTGGAGATGTTGTGCAAGGGCATCAAGCAAGATGCTTGGACAGACAGAGACAAAATGCAGTAATAACCTAACAATCTTGAATATAACTGATATTTATGGGCCAAATATAACAATAATTTATCCTGCAAATGGAACGATTTTCAATGAATCACAATATGTTAATTTTAGCGTTAATGTAAGTGATGTTTATGGGATTCAAAACATTACATTTTATATTTACAACACAACTGGTTTGTATAACATAACAACATTTATTCTTGGAGGAGGGCCGATATTTGCGAATGTTGGTGTTTTGTTATGGCTTGCTGAGGGTGTTTATTATTGGTGGTGGGAGGCATATGATTGGATTGGGAATTTTGCATCAACAATGATAACTGAGGGGAATAGGACAATAACTATTGATGTTGGTTATCCAAAAGTCTATTTGAACTACCCTAATAATGGTGTGGTATTATCAACAAGAAATATTTTGTTTAACATAAGCGCAAGCGATAATTTTGAATTAACTAATTGCACACTATGGACAAATGTTTATGGAGAGTGGAAGGCAAATGAGACAAAGAATTTTAGTGGAAATTATGATTCAAAGGTATGGAATATAACAAATATTTCAAATGGGAATTATGTTTGGAATGCTTATTGTTGTGATAAGGCAGGAAATTGTGCGTTTAATCGCACTAACTATAGTTTTAGCGTTGCTATTCCTAGAATAAGGTTGGATTTGATTTATCCAAAAGAAGACATTAATGTTAGTTGGCGTGATTGGTTTAACATAAGCTTAAATGTTTCATGTTATGATTCAAATTGTGGCGAAGTAAATGTTAGTTTAGACCCTGAAGTTAATGTTTATGTAGAGTGGAATAAGACAATTGATTTCAGCAATGATGATGTTGGTTATTCAATAGTGAGTAATGGTGACGGGACTTTTGTTTTAACTGGAAGTATTAAGTCTGGTTTTAATACCAATGTTTTGCTTGCGAAGATAAATTCAGATGGTAATTTAATATGGAATAAAACATTTGATTATAATGGTAATAATGACATTGGCTATTCATTGATAAAGGTAAACGATGGTTATGTTATTGCAGGAAGTAGTGATGATGGGGGATGGGATAGCATTAACTTTTGGGTTATAAAGACTGATTTTAATGGAAATAGAGTATGGAATTATAGTTCTGATAATCCTTTAGGAAGTGATGATGTTGCGTATAGTATTGTTAATGATTCTAATGGATATGTTGTTGTTGGAAAAAGAGATGTTAATTTTAATGATAGGGCGTGGATAATAAAATTAAATAGCGCTGGAAATGAGGTTTGGAATTATACTTGGGGTTATGGAAATGATGTTGAGGCAAGAAGCGTTGTTTATGATAATGGATATGTTTTTGTAGGGAGTATTTATCCTTCTTGGAATGGTGATATTTTTATTGCAAAAATAAATTCTTCTGGAGTATTAGAATGGAATAGGACATATGATTTTGGCGGAAGTGATGAGAAAATTTATAGTATAGAAAAAACGCCTGATGGAGGATTTATTGCAACAGGATATTATTCAACTGGTGGAAGTGATGTTTTGTTAGTTAAATTTAACTCAACTGGAGGTATAGAGTGGAGCAAAACTTTTGATAATGGTGATAGCGAAATTGGAGAATCTGTTATTGTTGTTGAGAATGGTTATGTTGTTGTTGATCCTGCTGCAACATTTGGTGGGGCGTGGATATTAAAAACAGACAATAATGGAAATTTGTTATGGAATGTTTCTGTTGAATATAATTACGCAAACACATTATATGATGTTGCAATTTATAATAATTCTTATTTTGCAATAGGTTCAACTGGAAATGGGCTACCATGGGGGAATTATGATTTATTGATTACGAAGATAAATGAGGAAAGTGCTGGAGAAGAGGAGTGTAAGACAGGATTAGTTTCTATGGTAATTGGAGAAAAGCCATTTTATACAAATGAGAGCAATCCGAGAACAATAAATTTAGATAAGGACGAAAGCAAAAAGATTGTATTTTGGGTAAATGCAACAGGAGATGTTGGAACTAAATGCAAATTCTATGCTTTTGCGAATAAGACAAGTGAGATGAGTATAAGCAATTCTACGCCAAAATGGAATGTTACAATTGATAAAGCTATTTCAAGATGTTATCTAAGTTTTGATAAAACAAGTCCGCAGAATTATGGAAATGTGATTAATGCAAGCTGTTATTGCACTAATCAAGAGGCAAGCGCTAAATTATACAGAAATGGAATTGATGTAACTTCCAGCGAGAATAATAAATTTGTTTTGTTAGGTGCTGGAAATTATAATTATGTTTGCAATGTGAGCGCAACGCAAAATTATACAAATGCAAGCAATTCAAGTTTGTTTGTGATTAATAAGGCACCAACAACAACTAATCTATTTATTAATGGAAACGCAAACAATTTGACTATTAGTTATGGGACATTAACTAATGTAACTGCTATAACAGATGTTGGAATAGTTACATTATATAGGGATGGGAATATTGTTAATAATCCTGAAATAAGGGTGCTTTCAGCTGGAATTTATAATTATAGTGCTATAAATCTTGGTAATGAAAATTATAGTAGTAGTAATAAAACACTTTTCTTGACAGTTAATAAAGCAATAGTTAATTTAGCAATAACTATTTTACCGAGTAATTCTGTTGATGTTGGGACAGAAACTAATGTTAGTGGAAGTGGGTGTCCTGAGCAGTTAGAGTGCAGATTATATAGAAATAATGAAAATGTAACTAATCCTAATATTGCTGTATTGACTGCTGGAAATTATAATTATGTTTATAATACGACTGGAAATGCAAATTATACGAATGCGAGTGTCAGTGCTGTTTTGAGCGTTGTTTCAAAAGAAGAGCCTGGGCCTGGGCCACCTGGATGTTCTGACATAAGTTGGAATTGTGGCGAGTGGGGTGGGTGCGTTAATAATAAGCAGGAAAGAACTTGCGTTTCAAATTGTAATAGGGAGAGAAAAGAAGAAAAAACTTGTTGCGTTGATACAACTTGGACATGTAGTGAGTGGACAAAGTGCATTGCTTGGAAACAAGAAAGAGATTGTTTATCAAATTGTAATAATGCACGACACGAAGAAAAAGATTGTGAGTGTGTGCCTAATTGGAATTGTTCTTCTTGGAGCAAATGCGAAAATGGAATAATGACAAGAGATTGTGACGATTTAAATAATTGTAATTCTATTAAAGACAAACCAATTACAAGGGCAGATTGTAGGGGGAAAGAAGATGAAGGTGTTTGCGAACCTAATTTTGTGTGCGGAGAGTGGATGGAATGTGAGTATGCAAAAGAACCAAGCGAGGTTTTGAGAGGAATGGTAAAATATACTGGTGAGAGAAAGAGGATTTGTAAAGATATTCAACATTGTGCAAATGATTATGTTGAAAAAGAAAATTGCTTGTCTAAGTATGAGGTTGTTGTTGAGGGTGGAACAAGATGCGGCGAGCGTAAGTTATTTGGTCTTGGGAGAGAAAACAATACAATTTTTGAGATAAATGCAGAGACATGGAAAGCTAATAGACTTGATGTTATATTTATGCAAAAATATGCGCTTTATTGTGATTGGTGTTATAATGGAATAAGAGATTATGACGAGGAAGGAATTGATTGTGGCGGGAGTTGTAAGGATTGTCCTGTTGAAAAAGTGGCAATTAAGTCAATAATAAGTTTGTTCAAGATGCCAATATATATTTGGTGGATTATTGTAGCTGTTTTGTTAACATTTATTATTATTGAGAGGCCTCGTATAAGGTATGACTTGGTTGATTTATATTTTGCAATCAAGAGCTTTTATAATCCTCTTTGGAGATGGATCAAAATGAGATGGAGGGAAATTAAATACGAGATGATTTATCAAACTTAAAATGGCAAAGAGAGGGAGTTGGGCTTTACCAATTTCTGTTTTTTTAGTAATTGCTTTAATAATTATTATTTTCTTTTGGTTTGCGCTTTTTAAAACAGGAAATGTTGTTTATTATGGACAAGATATAAAAAATCCTGCTGATGGTTTAACAATTGAAGAGGCGATATTAAGATTCAATGAAGATTTTGTTTTTTATTTACTTTATAAGATTGAGGCATATAATTTACATAATCCTCCATTAACTAAGGATTTGCCAAAAATGGAAATAATTGTAGGGGATGATATTTATAATGCTGTTATTGACGGCGGGAGAATATTTGTTGGTAATGGGAAAATTGACAAAAAAGATGTTGTGATAAGGACAACAAAAGAAGAGATAGTAAAAATGATGATTGACGTGAATTATGTTAAGAAATCATTTAACGATGGAAAATCTTCAATAAAATTGGTTGCTTCAAAGACAACTTTGTTTGCAAAAGGTTATTTGAATTTGTATAATAAATTAATTGGGAATAGTATAACTGGGAATGTTGTTAGAATGTATCTAAGTTAATTAATTTATTTTTAAATTTATAATAGTTTAAATTTTTTGATAATTAAGTGCGTGGTAGTTATGTGGTGATATTATTTTTAATTTTAGAATACTAAATTTGTTTTATCACTCTCTAAGATAACAAATTTATGGAAAAATTTAAAAGCAGATTATTGTTTGGAAATATAGATTAAATAATATATAATCAACAAGATGAAAGATAATTTTGATATTTTTTTCAGAAGAAAACCTGCATTAATGTTAGTTGCTTTGAAAAGAATCGCAAGAGCAAGATATGGGAGCATTCTCGCAAAAGAGGTTGATTGTACATACAGCCATGCTGTAAAAATTTTACAAAGTTTAGAGAAGTTGGGGTTGGTTATTTTCGAGAAAAAAGGAAGAATCAAATTGATAAAATTAACAAAAAAGGGACAGGAAATTGCGGATAGCATAGAAAACATAAAGAGATTGATTGCTTAAGCAATTAACGAGGGTGGGTTTTGGGAATAAATCATTAATTAATAATGTTGATGAACGATATTTAAAGATTTGTTGATAAAATGTGTTGTTGTATTGTTGTGGGTTTATTTAAATAAAAAATTAATTTTTTAAGTTTGCTTAACCTAATCAAACTTGGTTATTTATTCATACTTAAAGTCAATTCTGATTTACTTTCTTCTGCTGGTTTTTGCCTGTTCCTTGACGATTTCAGTGTAATTATAATAAATTTTGAAACCTTTCATAATTGTAATTTTAGGTTTTTGAGTCATTAAAATTGTTCTAAGTGCTTAAGAAGAGAATATAATCCTTCTATATGGGAAATGTTTGCTTTTAATAATATGCCTCTTAAAGTGGAATCTGTTTTAACGCCTAATTCTTGAAGTATTTGTTTGATTAACATGTAAAGTTTTTTGCCTTTTTTATCAAAATCAGTAAGAATACAAACTTTTTCTTTTTTCGTTATCTCTTTTGATATTTGTAACAATCTGTCTTTTATTGGGACAGAAGTTTCATGAAGTGCGTAAACTCTTTTGAATCCTAATGATTTAAGGGAAGAGACGTCTTTTTTGCCTTCAACTATTATAATATAATCAAAATATTTTTCTATGTCGTGTTTTAGTTGTGGGTTTAATTTCATTATTGAGTTTTTGTATAGGTATTTTGATTCTGCCGTGAACAAAATGGCCCCGACGGGATTTGAACCCGCGACACCTGGATTTCTCTTGTTAATATTAAGAGTCCAGTACTCTAACCGGGCTGAGCTACGGGGCCTGATTAAGAAAGTTTTAGCGAGTTTAAAAAATTATTGAGTTTGTGGCATATTATAGTTTATTTGTCAAACATAATTTTTGTAATTTAATTTTATTAGTAGAATAGTGTTTTTTAATTTAGAGAAATTTACAATTATTTAATTGGGCTTGAACTAAATTTTTAAAATAAGTTATCTATATTTTCTCCAAGTGTAACCGCATTTTGTACATTTGTAGAATTTGGTTTCTGCTTCGTCAGTTGCTCTTGTTTGCAATGTCCAGAAATATGCTTTTTTGTTTTCGCATTTTGGACAATCCATTGTGATAATTGGTTCTATTGTTTCTGAACCTTCTTTTATAACTGGTATTGACTCTTTTTTTTCAACTTTTTCAGATAATTCTATCTTTGGAATTTTTTTTAATTTGGCTTTGCATTTAGTGCATGCTGCTTTTTTTTCTTGAACAATAATTATTCCACCACATTTTTCACAAAATTCCATTCTTTTATTATATTTTAAGGGTTTTTAAATTTGTTTGTGCGCTTCTTTATAGGTAATTAAAAGTTCGATTGTTTTTTTATTTTGGATTTTTATACGCAGAGCCCTCTTTGTCCTTCTTCTTTAAATGGTTCAAAAAATATGAGTTTTATCCATCCTAAAATAGGGATTCTAAAAACTGCTTTTCCAATAACTGCTTCTTTTGGAATTTCTTTTTCCATTTCTAATTGCATAAAATTATTATCTCCTTTTGTTGATATTGGGGATTCTGATATTATACGATGGATGAGCGGATATTTTGATTGCGCATTAAATATTATTATGTCTCCTTTTTTGTATTCTTTAGAACCAACAACAAGGATAATATCTCCTTTGTTTAGGCCGTTTGGAAAATTCCATGATTCAAATTCTGATTTTTGAATGTTGTGTAATTTATACCATTCAGAATTGTCAATCCACCATGATTCAAAATCAGAATGGTGATACATTGAACATGATTCTACTATTACTAATGGAAGAGCAGAACCAGTTATTAATGACATTAACGGAAAGAAAATAAATTTTATTACAAGAAAAACAAGTATTATTGAGACAATCCAAGAATCCCAGCTATCTTTTTTTAAATATTCCCATATTTTTTCGGGTAATTTTTTTATTTCCATTTTGGTTTTGTTGTGTTGTTTCTTGTTGTAGTGATAATATTCATTTTGATTTGCTCTTGTCTTTAGACTTGTTGCTTATGCTTTGGGCCTTAATCCTTTAATGAACAAAATGATCGCGCCAGGATTTGAACCTGGGACCCCTGCCTGTCTGATAAGTGTTATTATCAGAGCAGTGCTCTAACCAGCTGAGCTACGCGATCTTAATTTAAAAAAGCGAATTTTTGTTTATAAAGCTTCTTATTAAATTTTTTTGATTATGTTTTGTTATGGATTTATCTTTCAATATTTGCAGTAGTTGATTTATTATTAATTTTATAAAAGTAGAAAGATTATTAATGTATTCATTTGTTTTTTTATTGGGCGCCGTTAGTATATCGGTAGTATGTAAGCTTCCCAAGCTTAAGGGGCGGGTTCAATTCCCGCACGGCGCATATTTATTTGGGGCTGTGGGGTAACTTGGCTAGCCTTCGAGTTTAGGGTACTCGCGATCCCGGTTCAAATCCGGGCAGCCCCATAGCGTTTTTAAGACGGATTTGAACATCCAGAGAATTTTTCAAATTTTAGACGATTAAATAAAATTTTATTGTGATTTAAATTCAATAAATAGTTTATCATTTTCTATTGATATATCTTTCAATGGGAGTGTAATTGGAATAGAATTTACGTAAATTTTTTTTGAACCGATTGCTTTTATTTCATAGCCTGACTCAAGTTTAGAAACGAAAACATCGTTAATTGACGAGATTCCTGGGGTATCTAACTCATAAATTATTTTATTGGATAATCTTCTAATTTTTGTTTTTGCTTCTGCTCTTGGTAGTTTAGATAGTTTTTCAATTTGTTCTTGCGAGATTATTTTTTGAGTTTGTTTTTTAATTGTTTTTTCGTCATTTATTTTTTTAATGTTTTGCAGGGGCATTCCTATGCTTATTTTAATCCCGTTTGGAAGTTGTTTTATTTCTGCTTCTGATAAGTTTTTAGAATCTTGATTTTCAAAATTTTTTAGTTCTTTTGTTAAATTTTTCATCATTTTGTTGATTATTGAATTTATCATTTTGTCAGTTAGTGAAAAATTTTTAAAAAATAAATCCATTTCGTTATCTATTGCGTCATTTTTTCCGAGAAATCCAAAATCTCTTAATTCTTTTTCTTTATCTAAAAGCGAAAAACCACAATAAGGGCAAAAGCTAAATTCGTTGGAAATTTTTGAGTCGCATCTTTTACATTTATTTTTTTTCTTGAAGAACATTATTTTAAGAAAATCTTTATACTTTTAAACTTTCCTAAAAATTTGAGCGGAATGTGGAATATCTTGGCGCTCTCTGTGTGTAGAAAATGTGTTGAGTGTGCAAAAAAAGAATAATATGATGGCAGTTTTGAAACTTTTTTGACTTCTTTTATTTGTGGCAAGAAAATTATTGCTACCGTAAATCTAAGGAAAGATGCGATAAGAAAAACAAAAACATATGGGCTAATTCCTGTTGGGTGGAGGTAATTAACGATTAATCCGCCTACGATTGAACCTGTTAATATTCCAACTCCGCTTAATATGTTTGTGTATGTTGCACAGATACTTCTATGTCGTTGTGAGACAGCATCGTAAATAAAA
>JAOAJC010000018.1 GCA_026414385.1 Candidatus Pacearchaeota archaeon
ATGCTGCGCTTGCAATTCCCGCCGATAGTTGTGGTAAGAGTATTACTGAGAGAGGGGTTTTTGATATTGAATAGAGTATTGGGGTGAGGATAAAAAAAGAGTTTGCTATTATAGTAAGTTTGATGTTTCCATATTTATCAGAAAATTTTCCTGCAATTGGTAGAAAAATGAGATAATATATTGTGTAGCTAACGGTTGTCATTATAAACATCGTATAACTGAAATTTAGTTCTTTTAGAACATAAACACTAAAAAATGGTGAGGCAATCATAACTGAAAAATTAAAGAATCCTTGATAAACTGCGAATTTTCCAAAGTTATCGTATCTTTTAATAAACGCCCAAATTGAGAAATAATCGCTTTTTTTCTGCTTGAATTTTGGAGCATATTGTTTTTTGAATAGTAAGTAGGACACAAATCTAAAAAGAAATGCAAGTGCGAAGAAAACTGAAAAAACTAAAAGTGCTAAACCTTTTGTTTTATAATAGTCTAGTATAAATCCCCCTATAAGAGCGGCAGATGTCCCGAAAAACGAAGTGATTCTATTTCTTTTGCTGAAATATTCTCCTTTTTTTTCTGGAGGAACAATATCTCCCATCCAAGAAAACCATGCTGGAATTGCGATGCCACCAAACAAAACCAAAATTGAATAAAAGATAATCAAAAAATAGATTAAATAATTTTGTAGAATATTTTTCCACATTAAAATTCCTAAAAGAGAAATAAAAAGCCAAATTATTGCTTGTAGAAAAACAAAACAGAGAACAATTTTTTTTCTTGGATATTTTTCCATTAGTTTTATGCCAGGATATTGTGCCAATTGTGAGAGGAATCCTGAAAACGAACTAAGAAATCCTATGTGAATTGGCTGGGCGTTGAGAGCAAGTGCAAAAGGAGTTATAAAACCATCTCCTAAGTTTGAAGAAATGCTTGCGAATGAACCTTCTTTTATGCTTGTTTTTAATGCGTGATTTTTTAGTTGCAGAATGTGGTGGTGTTTATATTTTTCTTTTTTTAATTCTGAGTCTTCAAAAGTGTTCTTGTTAATATCCTCTTTTTTCTTCATATTGGACATAATTAGTTTTAATTAATAAAGGTAGCGATTAGGTTGTTAATTTTTGTGTTTATTAATAGAAATTTCTTTTGTTTATAATTTAAGATATTTTAATCTTTATAAAAGATGATAAATTCACCAAAACGCCCACTAAAACGCCTGAGATTTATTTCAGTTAATACTCTATCTAACTTAGGCGTTGATGCGAATAAAAGCGAAATATTTATATAGTATGTATATACTAAATGTATATATTTAATGTAATTACAAAATGGCAGATATATTTGATACAAAAATAATGTGTAAGAAATGTGATAAAGAAATGGAGAAATGCATTGTTAGCAAACAAGGAGTAGAATTAAGAGCAGTAAGATGTAAAAAGTGCGGAAATGAGATTATACATCCTGCTGATTTGAATTGTTTAGAACATTTTAATGATTTGAAAGGAAAGAAATTTAATGTTAAATTGAGAGTGGTTGGAAATAGTCATGCAATAAGCATACCAAAAGAGATAATTAATTTTATAAATGAGCAACATAAAAGAATGAGAAAGGAGATGGATGATATGGTTAGATTGGCGTTTGAGGATTTTGGAAAAATAAGCATAAGTTTTTGGGATGACATGGAGGATGAAAATGAGTAACAATTTTAATAAATATATCTGTATTGGGGGCAGTGGTTTTAATAATGGGTGTGAAAAACATAGTGTTTTAAGCGAGGAAATGATAAAATCTATTTTTGGAGGGGAAAAAGATGAATAAAGGAAAAGAGACAACAAACGAGGTAAAATTGAAGGTTGTGGAGGCATTACAGGATGATGCTTATAAGGGAATAGCAAGAATTGACCCTGGCTTGATGAAGGCAATGGGGTTGAATAGAGGAGATATAATTTCAATTATAGGACAGAGAGAGACGACTGCAATTGTTGATAGGGCTTATCCTGCTGATGTTGGTGAGGGAATTATAAGGATAGATGGCTTGATAAGGAGAAATGCGAAAACAGCTGTTGGTGAGTTAGTTATTGTTAAGAAGGCTAATGCAAAACCTGCTATAAAAGTTATAATTGCTCCTGCGCAACAGGGAATAGTGGTGCATGGTGATCCTGAAATGTTCAAAAATAGTTTATTGGGAAGAGCTGTTGTTAAAGGAGATATTATTTCTTTGGGAGGAGTGCAGAGAAGAAGAGATTTGATGGGAGACATTCCTGATATTTTTGGAGATTTGGAAGAGATGTTTGGTGGAATGGGATTAGGATTTGGAGGATTTCAACAAATTAAATTTATGGTTGTGGGGGTAACTCCAAATCAACCTGTTATCATAACAGAAGATAGCGAGGTTGTCGTAAATCCAAAAGCTGTTGAGATTTCTGAGGAAAGTGTACCTGATGTTACTTATGAGGATATTGGTGGTTTGGGGGATGAAATGAAAAAAATAAGGGAGATGGTTGAGCTTCCATTAAAACACCCTGAGATTTTTGACAAACTTGGAATTGAACCTCCGAAAGGTGTTTTGTTATATGGGCCTCCTGGAACAGGAAAAACTTTGTTGGCAAAAGCTGTTGCTAATGAGGCTGAAGCAAATTTTATTCTATTGAATGGGCCAGAATGTATGAGTAAGTTTTATGGTGAAAGTGAGAAAAAAATAAGGGATATTTTTGAACAAGCTGAAAAGAATGCTCCAAGTATTATTTTTATAGACGAGATTGATGCGATTGCTCCAAAAAGAGAGGATGTTATGGGAGAGGTTGAGAGAAGAGTTGTTTCACAATTGTTAACGATGATGGATGGATTAAAATCAAGAGGTAAAGTTGTTGTGATTGGAGCAACAAACAGAATAAATTCTTTAGACCCTGCATTAAGAAGGCCTGGAAGATTTGACAGAGAGATAGAGATTAGTGTGCCTGACAAAGAAGGAAGATTAAACATATTAAAGATACATACAAGAAATATGCCTATTGCAAAGGACGTAAATCTTGAAGAAATTGCTGCAAAAACTCACGGGTTTGTTGGGGCGGATTTGTCTGCTTTGACGAAAGAAGCTGCTATGATAGTATTAAGAAAGTTATTGCCTAATTTGAAATTGGAAGATGATGTAGAGATTCCAAGAGAGGTTTTGGATAAAATTGTAATAAAGCGGGAAGATTTTGAGGATGCTTTAAAAGTTGTGAGGCCATCTGCAATGAGAGAAGTACTTGTTGAATCTTCAAACATTGGGTGGAATGATATTGGGGGGTTGGAAAAAACAAAACAAGCATTAAAAGAAGCTGTGGAGTGGCCAATAAAATATCCTGGGGCATTTAAGAGAATGGGAATAAGACCACCAAGAGGAATTTTGTTATATGGGCCTCCTGGAACAGGAAAAACTTTGTTGGCAAAAGCTGTTGCTAAAGAGAGCGAAGCTAATTTTATTCATGTTAAAGGACCTTCTTTGTTAAGTATGTGGGTTGGAAAGAGTGAGGAGGGAATAAGAAAAGTTTTTGAAAGAGCTAGACAGGTTGCACCGTGCGTTGTATTTTTTGACGAGATTGACGCTTTAGCTGCAAAAAGAGGATTAGAAATGGGGACAAAAGTAAGCGAGAGAGTTCTTAATCAATTATTGGCTGAGATGGATGGGTTGGAGGGATTGGAAGATGTTACTATAATCGGTGCGACTAATAGACCTGATATTTTAGACAGTGCTTTATTACGGCCTGGAAGATTTGACAGAATTATTCTTGTTGATGTGCCGGATGCAGAAAGCAGAAGAGAGATATTTAAGGTGCATACAAAGAATACTCCTTTGGGAGATGATGTAAACATTGACAAGTTAGTAAAGATTTCAGAGGGATTTGTTGGGGCAGATATAGAGAATTTAGTAAGAGAGGCGACTATGAATGCTTTGAGAAAAGACATTAATGCAAATAAGGTTTCATGGGAAGATTTTGAAGAAGCATTGAAAAAAGTAAAAGCCAGCGTTAGTGTTGAAATGGCGAATAGATATAAAAAACTTGAAGAGTATTATTTGAAGAATGTAAAGGCAGGAATGGATTTTGGGCCGATTTATACAGGATAAGTTAAAATCTTGAAATATATTTTGATTTGAAGGTATTATAATATAATAATACTTAAAACTCGTAAGATTTTCTTTCAATTAAGTGAAAATGGGAAGGAAAATCGTTTTTGTATTTGTGTTTGTTTTATCATTGTTTTTAACTAGGGCAATGACTATAAACGAGGTTATGCCGGTTCCTTCTTCTGGGGGCGATTGGATTGAATTTTATAATAATAATTCTTTTGCAGTTAATTTGAGCGATTGGAAAATAAATGATAGCACTGGAGAGTTACCTTATTATCCGACTGGAATATTAAATAGCGGAGAGTTTTTTGTTTTGAGTGTTGGAAATAGGTTAAACAATAATGGGGATTCATTATTTTTGTTTGATAACTTTGGCAATTTAGTTGATTCTTTTTCGTATGGTTATAATCCTGGAATTGATAAGAGTATAGGTAGATATCCTGATGGTTCTTTGAATGTAGTAAATCTTTCTATTCCGACGAGAGGTTATAGTAATATTTATGATAATGAAGCTCCAAAATTTTCGGATATAATCGTTATTCCTTCTAATGCAAGCTATTCTCCTTCAAATTTTTATGAGTTTAACATAACTTGGGTGGATAATCTTAACATTGGAGATGTTTGGATTGAAATAGAAGGGTTTAGTAAAAATTATAGCATAATTAAATATGGAGATGTTTATTCTTATAAGGTTGTTGGATTAGACGCAGGAACTTATTATTATAAGTGGTATGCTAATGATAGTGTGGGGAACATAAACAAAACCTCGCGATTAAACTATACGATAAATAAGGCATCACAAACAGCGCAATTAAGCGTGAATGAACAATCTCCAATAATTTATGGAACTAATATAAATATAAGTTGCAATGGCGAGCTTTTTGATAATAATAAAAACATAACTAATTTGATAGGGAAATCTTTGATTTTGAGTGGGGGCCAACACAACCTTTCTTGCAGGTTATATGAAAACAAGAATTATTTTTATGATGATGATAACATTACATTTTTTGTTGAAAAGGCAGATGGGGAGATAAGTTTGTTGTTAAATGGATTTAATAATAATTTAAGTTTGGTTTATGGAGATTATTTAAACGCGAGTGCTTTTTCATCTTGCGGGGATTTAAAGATATATAGAAATGGAATTGATGTAACAACTGAGAATAATAAAAATATAATTTTGGGGGCGGGGTATTATAATTATAGCGCTTTCTTTTTTGGGAATGAAAATTATAGTGCTAAAAATCTGACAAGATTTGTTAACATAACAAAAGCAACACCTTTATTAAAATTAATTTTATCTAATGATAATGTAACTTATCCTGAAAAAATTTTTGTTAATGGTTCTAATTGTCCGAGTCAGTTAGATTGTAAATTATACAGGAATGGGTTTTTGATTAATAATTTAATAAACGAGAGTTTTTCTGGAGGAGTTCATTATTTTGTTTATAATACAACTGGAAATGAGAATTATAGTTCTGGAAGCAGCGAGGTCGTTAGACTAATAGTTAATAAAGGAATTCCGATGTTTAATTATTATATTAATTCGCAAAAGAGCAACATAACCTTAACTTATCCGCAAAAAGTTAATGCGTCTGCGTTTTCCAATGGGGGAATATTTAACATATATAGAAATGGAATAAATGTCAATAATGAAAATGGGAAAAATATTTTGTTGGGTGCTGGAAATTATGTTTATAAATTTAACATAACTGGAAATGAGAATTGGACAGATTTAGAGGGCGGGATAATAAATGTTGGTATAGAAAGAGCAAAGAGCCAGTGTTTAATTGCTTTAAATTCAAACAATTTAACTTATGGAAGCGCTTTAATTTTGAGTGTGTATTGCAATAATCCTGAGTCCAAATTGAAATTATATAGAAATGGAATTGATGTAACAACTGAGAATAATAAAGCTGTTGTGTTGGGGGCGGGAAGTTATAGTTATAAAGTTAATGTGAGCGAAACACAGAATTATACAGGCGCGGAGAATAGCACAAATATTATTGTGAGTAAGGCAAGCGGATTGGTTTATGGTTATTTGAACGGAATTAGAGGAAACATTACAATATATGAGTATGATAGAGTATTGTTTGATGGGATTGTTAGTTATGGCAGAGGAGTGATAAGAATATATAAGGATGGTGTTTTGTTTAGCTCTGGAATAAATGAGGTTCATAATTACAGCTTGTTTGAAAATTCTGGGTTATATAATATAACTTTTGTTTATGAGGGAGATGAGAATTTTACATCTGATTCTGAAACATGGTTTGTAAATGTGTTAAAAGATGATATTGCACCTGTTGTGAATATATTCCATCCAAAAGGGGAAGGGTATTATAATTCATTGAATTTAGATTTGGATTATGAGGCAGATGATAGGCATCTTGATAAGTGTTGGTATTCTTTAGATAAAGGAATTAGAAATTCCACAGAAGTTGATTGCAACATATGTTTTGTTAATTTGAATGCCAGTGAAGGAAATAATAGTTGGAGAGTTTATGCAAGGGATAAGTCTGGAAACATAGGTTTTGATGAGGTTAGTTTTATTGTTGATGTGACTAAACCAATTGTTGTTTTAGATTTTCCTGTTAATGGTAGTCTATATAGCAATACAAATAACAGGGTTTTTGTTAGTTTTAGGACAAATGAAGACGGGCAGTGTTATTATGTTGTTGATAATAACATAAGAAATGACGGATTAAACACATATGATAATAGGAGTTATGATGTTAGTGCAATTATTGCTAATGGTGAGCACTATGTTTTTGCATATTGTTATGATTTGGCTGGAAATGTCGGGGTTTCTGAAAATGTTAGCATCTTCGTGAGAATGCCTTCGTCTTCTGTGAATTATTATGTTGCATCAGGAGGTGGTGGAAGTAAGAGTGATGAGATGGGAGCAGATTATGCGTTTAGTGAGGAAAATATTAAAATGGGAAGAAAAGCGCTTTTGAGAGAGAATGACAAAATAAAATTCGTTTTGAACGGGGAAAAACATTATTTAATATTAGATGATATTGATGGAAATAAAATAAAAATCAGGATATTATCAAGAACAATAAACTTAGAAATGAGTTTGGGAGAGGTAAAGAATGTTGATATTGAAAATGATGGAAAAGAGGACATTATTGTTAAGTTTGATGGGATAAGTAATAACATGGTTGAGATTTATATTCAGAAAGTTAATGAAAATAATTTTGTGGAAATTATTAGAGAAGAAAACAATTTAATTAGGGTAGAAAAAGAGAATCTTGAAGAAAAGAGAGAAAACAAAGAAAGTGGTTTGGTTGTTTATTTGGCAATTGTAATTGCGGTTTTGGTTGTTTTAATAATATTTATTGTTGGCAAGTTATTAAAAGAAAAATTAAGTTAGCGTATTGAGTTACTATTAATTAATTACAACATCTTAGAAAGATTTAAATAATACTATTTTTAGATAGTGATATGAGTATTAATGATAAGAGTGGTAATACCAATAGTGATACAAAATTGCCTGATGACGAATCTAGTCGTAAGGAGGCGTTAAGAGAGTATGAATTAAGGGGTGGAAATTTGTCAAATGTTTTTGATTCTGAGGATTTTAAAAAATTAAGAATAGCGGAAGAAATCGCTGGAAAAGTAATGAGTATTTTGAAGGGTGGTGATAAAGCGAGCAGTGTGGGTGGGATTGAAAAAGGGGACAAGTTGCCATCGGAAGCGAGAGATGGTGGTGTTTGCGGGGCGGACAAATATAATTATAATTTTTTATCAATGACAGGGGAAGAAAATGGGGGGAGGAAAACTAAGCAAGAAGGATTAGAAAATAGAATTAATGTTAATGATAATGGTAGTAAAGATAAATGTAGTGTCGAGCAAAATAATGGGGGGGTGAGTAATTGCCATAAATCAAAAGGAGGATTTGGGAGAGGATTAGGGCGATTTGTTGGCGGTTTAGTAGCAAGTGCTTTGTTGGCTAGTGGGGTTTATTGTGGTATGAGGGGATGTTCGCCAAGAATTCCGCCTTCTGATTATGATAAAGAATCTGTTGTTGCGCAGCGTGAAGATGAAGAACGAATAAGATATGAGAAAGAATTGGCTAGATTAAATGAACATGAGAGCTTATTGAGAGAAATAGATAAAGATTTGTCTAAATTAAAGGATGGATTAAATACTAAACCGGGTGAGCAGAAATCAGAAAATTATCAACCTGAAATTCCTCAACCAACCTCTCAACCAATTTCTCAACCAACCCCTCAACCAATTTCTCAACCTGAAATTCCTCAATCAACCCCTCAACCAATTTCTCAACCTGAAATTCCTCAACCAACCTCTCAACCTGTCTCTTATACACATCTGACGCTGCCGACGAGCGATC
>JAOAJC010000019.1 GCA_026414385.1 Candidatus Pacearchaeota archaeon
CTCTATAAAAAATTAAAGACTAAAATAATGAAAAAACAAATAATTATTGCATCAGTTATAGTGTTGATTTTGGTATTGGTTTTTTCGGGCGTTTTTTATTATGATTTCTTAAAAAAAAGGCAAGACCGAGTAATAAAAGCGATACAAGACAGGTGCATGGATTATGAATTTTTTGACTCAAGCTCCCTCAACATAAAAAAAACAAAGGAGGAGGAAAAAGCATGGAAGGTCTACCGACTCGTAAACTATTGGGGTAAGGTTTTAAATTACGGTGTCGAAGAGAAAGTAGCTATGTTCAGGTTGTGTTGCGAGGCGCTAAATATGTCGTGTTTTCGAACAAATGACTTAAAAACTGGCGAATTAGAAGGAGTATTGATTAATTTGAATGAAACAGATATTAGAGTAATATATTTTACCATGAGCGAAGAAGACACAGAATATGCCTTTTTTTATCTTAGTTATGAAAATAAAAACCACTACCTCGAACCAAGAATTATTAACAGATAGACCTAAAAAAATAAAAAGGGCCAAGAAAAATGAGTTGCATAAAATGAATAGAGGAGTTAAGGAATGCAACCAACGTTATTTTGATTTCGGGGATAGTTATTTTCACAATACTGTTGCATAAAATGAATAGAGGAGTTAAGGAATGCAACAACTTTTCTATTCGTTAAGGTGGTGATAGGGGGGTGATAAATTGGGGCGCTATTTATAAATCTTTATTTTTAATATAAATATATGTTAGTTTATATACGAACAATAATTTATTTGATAGTTATGACTTTAACAATTGGTAGTGTGGCGATGACAAATAATTTTTTGATTAGTTTATTTTATTTATTTCTTTCTTTTGTAATCCTATTAATTGATCGCAATTAATTTTATAATATGGGTTTTGTATTATTTTTGTTAATGAAAAATATTAATAAAGTGAATAGGTAGAATCGTGACTAAAAAAATAGGTTTTGATAACGAGAAATATTTGAGAGAACAGACAGAGGCAATTTTGGAGAGAGTAAAAAAATTTGGGGATAAACTCTATCTTGAGTTTGGGGGAAAGCTTTGTTTTGATTATCATGCTGCAAGAGTGCTTCCAGGTTATGATCCTAATGTTAAAATAAAATTATTACAACAATTGAGAGATAAAGTTGAAATTGTTCTTTGTATTTATGCAGGAGACATAGAAAAAGGAAGAGTCAGGGGGGATTTTGGTATAACTTATGATGTTGCAACATTAAAATTAATTGACGATTTGAGAAAATGGGGACTTGAAGTGTCTGCTGTTGTGATAACTAGATTTGAAGGACAGCAATCAGCTAACATTTTTAAGAATAAATTAGAGAAACGAGGAATAAGAGTTTATCTTCATTATCCTATTAAAGGTTATCCGAGCGATGTTAATCTAATTGTAAGTGAGGATGGATTTGGTAAAAATGAGTATATAGAGACAAATAAACCTATCGTGGTTGTTAGTGCTCCTGGGCCAAACAGCGGGAAATTGTCTGTCTGTCTCTCTCAGTTATATAATGAGTGTAAAAGAGGCATAAAATCAGGATATGCTAAATTTGAAACATTTCCTATATGGAACCTTCCTTTAAAACATCCTGTAAATATTGCTTATGAGGCAGCCACAGCTGACATTATGGATTTTAACATGATTGATCCTTTTCATTTGAACAAATATAATAAAATTGCAATTAATTATAATCGTGATGTTGAGAGTTTCCCTATATTAAAATTAATTTTAACTAAAATCTTTGGAAATAACTCAAGTTTGTCGGTTTATGAATCTCCGACTGATATGGGAGTAAATTGTGCTGGTTTTGGGATTATTGATGATGAGGTCGTAAGCGAAGCAGCGAAACAAGAGTTAATACGAAGATTTTTTAGGTATAATTCGGAATATATTCTCGGGATAGGGAAAAAAGAAACAGTTGATAAAGTTTCTCTTTTAATGGAAGAGCTTGGTGTGAAGGTTGAAGATAGAAAAATCGTTAATATCGCAAGAATGGCTGCTGAAGAGGCAGAGACAAAGGGAAAAGGTGACAAAGGAATTTTTTGTGGAGCAGCAATTGAGTTAGCTAATGGGAGAATAATTAGTGGGAAAAATTCGCATTTGTTGCATGCTTCATCTAGCGCTATTTTGAACGCAATTAAATATTTGGCAAACATTCCTGATGAGATATTTTTGATTTCCCCATACATTATAAATCAACTAATAAAATTAAAAAAAGGAATATTCCACTCTGAATCTGAGAGTTTGGATTTAGAAGAGGCATTAATTGCTCTTTCAATAAGTGCTGCTACTAATCATACTGCAGAGCTTGCAATGAACAAATTAATAGAATTAAAAGGTTGTGAGATGCATATGACTCATTTTCCAACACCAGGAGATGAAATTGGTTTAAAAAAGCTTGGCATTAATCTCACAACTGATGGTAAATTTGCTTCTAAAAATTTGTTTATTTTTTAATTGTTTAATTTGAAAATAAAAATGCAATGTTTCATAATAATTAATTTTATAAGGTTATTTTTGTTTTTTCTTTTATGGAGATTGGCGGGGTAAAAATAGATTGGCTCGGACATGCAGGATTTTTAATTTCAAATGGAAAGAAAATTGCGATAGACCCTTATAATATTAGTGAAGAAGCTGCTAAAACAAAAGCAGACATTATCCTCATAACTCACTCTCATTATGACCATTGCAGTATTAAGGATATTGCAAAATTAGCGAAAGAAGGAACAATGGTTATTGTGCCTGCCGATGCGCAAAGTAAAATTACAAGGATTAATGGGGTTGAGATGCAGGTAATTGAAGTTGGAGATGAGTTGGATTTTGGAAGCGTAAAAATAAGCACGATTCCTGCTTATAACATAAAGAAAGAATTTCATCCTAAAAATGAGGGTTGGTTCGGGTATATAGTAAAAATGAATAACATAATCATTTATCATGCAGGTGACACGGATAAGATAAATGAGATGGAGAAATTATCAGGATATGGGAAAAACGGGAATGTTTTTATTGCGTTAGTGCCTGTTTCCGGGCATTATGTTATGGATGTTTGGGAAGCTGTTGATGCCGTTTTATTGATTAAGCCATCTTTGGCAATTCCTATGCATTATGGTTCTGGTGTCGTTGGAACAAAAGAAGATGCTGAAAAATTTGTAAAATTATGCAACGAGAAAGGAATAAAAGCAGAGATTTTAGAGAGAGTTTAAAAATATATAAAATAGAGAGATAAAATTTTAACAATTTTATTAGATTTAAATTGTTAGCAGGAATATTGAATATTTCATTATAATAAAAGTTAAAAGATAATTTTGTTTTTTAAAAATGTGGTAAAAATAGGAATAATTGGTGGTAGTGGATTGGATAATCCTGATATATTAAAGAATGCGCTTGATGTAGAAGTGACGACCCCTTATGGGGAGCCGAGTTCTATGCTGAAAACAGGAAAGATTGGGAATGCTGAAGTTGTGCTTCTTGCGAGGCATGGAAGAGAACATACAATTCCTCCGACTTTTGTTAATTATAAAGCAAATATGTGGGCTTTAAAAAATGCTGGCTGCGATTATGTGATTGCAACAACTGCCTGTGGAAGTTTGAGAGAGGATATTAGAAGGGGTGATTTGATAATCTTAGATCAGTTTATTGATTTCACAAGGAGAAGAGATGTTAGTTATTATGAGAGATTTGAACCGCATAAACCTATACATACTGGAATGGCTGAACCATTTTCAAAGGAACTAAGAGAAATATTAATTGAAACAGCGAGGGAGTTAGGATTGAATTTTCATGAAAAAGGAACTGTTATTACAATAGAAGGAGCAAGATTTTCAACAAGGGCGGAGAGCAGAATGTTTAGGTTGTGGGGGGCTGATGTAATAAATATGTCAATTGCGCCAGAGGCAATATTTGCAAATGAATTAGGATTAAAATATGCTGTAATTGCAATGAGCACTGATTATGATTGTTGGAAAGAGGATGAAGAAAGTGTTTCGTGGGAGATGATTTTGAAGATATTTGAGGAAAATGTTGAAAAAGTAAAAAGTTTGATTGTTCATGCTATTCCTAAGATAAGCGAACCAATCAAGGCAAGAATAAGAACGATACCAAACTGGCCAAAGCAAGGAGTGATGTTCAGGGACATAACTACATTGTTAAAAGACAGAAAAGGATTTAATCTTGTCATTGAGAATTTTTATGAAAGATATAAAGA
This sequence comes from Candidatus Pacearchaeota archaeon, assembly GCA_026414385.1. Classification (GTDB taxonomy): domain Archaea; phylum Nanobdellota; class Nanobdellia; order Pacearchaeales; family GW2011-AR1; genus JAOAJC01. Next base: position 4,221 of record JAOAJC010000019.1, read on the forward strand.
TAAGAAGATTGATGTTATTGCAGGGATTGAGGCGAGGGGTTTTATAATTGGCTCTGCCTTAGCCAGTAAATTGGGAATTGGATTTGTTCCGTTAAGAAAAAAAGGGAAATTACCTGCTCAGATTGTATCAGAAGAGTATTCATTGGAATATGGGAAAGATAGTATTGAGGTGCATAAAGATGCTATTTCAAATGGAAGTAGAGTTCTAATAGTAGATGATTTAATTGCTAGTGGTGGGACTGCATTGGCTGCATGCAATCTTGTTGAAAAATTGGGAGGAAAAGTTGTTGAGTGCGCTTTTGTGATAAATCTGCCGGATTTGGGCGGGAAGAAGAAACTTGAGACAAGCGGATATGATGTTTTTAACCTCGTGGAGTTTGAAGGAAAGTGATTTTTCATTGCTTTTAATTAATATCTTTTGTTATAAATAAATATTTAAACTAAAAATGCTCTAAAAAAATATCGTGAAAGCATTTTTTATTTGCTTTTGCGATTAACAACGCAGGAAGTTGGGTGTTTTTTGATTCACTCTTTCTCTGCGATGAATAAAATTGAAAGGAGGTGTGGAAAAAAGAGAAAATGGTGCTTGATTTTGCCAAAGAAGCGTTAAAAAATGCAGAGACACACAGCATTAATTTTGATGAACTAAGAGCTGGAAAAGCCAATATTAAAGTTTTTGGCTGTGGTGGTGCTGGGTGCAATGCGATTACTTGGCTTTTCAACAAAGGCATTAATGGGGCAACCATCTATGGAATTAACACTGATGCCTTGCATTTAAGTATAACAAAAGCTGATGAAAAGATTCTTATTGGAAAAGAACTTACGAGAGGACTTGGATGCGGCGGTTATCCGCAAAAGGGAAGAGAGGCTGCAAAAGAATCTGTTTCAGAGATAAAAAGAAGTGTTAGTGGTGCTGATATGGTTTTTATTCTTGCAGGCATGGGTGGCGGAACAGGAACAGGATCGGCTCCGGTTGTTGCACAACTTGCAAAGGAATCTGGGGCTGTAGTAATTGGGGTTGTGACAATGCCTTTTGAGTGTGAAAAGGCAAGAATTGAGAAAGCTGAATTTGGACTTCAAGAACTAACAGAAGTGGCTGATACTGTCATTATAATTGACAATAATCGATTAGTGGACATAGCAGGAAACTTGCCAATGGAGCAGGCATTCGCTGTAGCAAATGAACTTGTTAGCACAATGATTAAAGGCATAGTGGAAACTATTACCTTGCCATCATTGATAAACTTGGACTACGCGGATGTATCTGCGATTATGAAGAATGGAGATGTTGCAGTAATCGGGGTTGGAGAGAGCGATACAACGGCAAGAGTTGAAGAAGCTGTTAAACAAGCATTAACTCATCCGTTACTTGATGTGGATTATAAGGGAGCAACAGGAGCATTAATTCACATAACTTGCGGGCCTGACTTTAAATTAGAAGAGTTCTCTGGTGTTGGCGAACTTGTTACAGAAAACATATCACCAGATGCGCAAGTTATTATTGGAGCAAGAATTAACAAAGAATTCCAAAATAAAGTTAGGGTTATCACAATAATGACTGGCGTCAAATCTCCATATGTGTTGGGAAAGCGTTCTTATGAATCTGAGAAAGCCCAAATGCAGAGTGAGATGTCTGAGTTAGGCATAGAAGTTTTCAAATAGATCAGTGAGCAAGGAAGCTAATTTGTTTTTATTTTTTGCTTCCTTCTTTTTTATTAAATCTATCGTCTTTTTTCTACAAATTCATTAATTTTTGAGATAAAATCTGCGCTTAGTTCTTGGTAATTGCTAAGATATGTTGCGAGATAAGCTTTATAATATCTGTTGAAATGCATTCTTGTTATTAAGTCAAAACCAAATTCATCTAAAAATGATTCTCTGTCTTCTATGAAATTATTTTTGTATGTTCTTGCATTTTCTTCTTCCAATTCTATTTCTTCATCTCTGATTTCTTCATTTAGAGGCAATTGTGGGATCCATATTGCAAAATCCGGGTCTATTGTTGCTATTGATGTTTTGTTGTCGTCTTTTATTAGATAATAGTGTTCTTTTTGTCTGTCGTGGTATGTGCTTATTCCGAGGGAATGAAGAAATGCAAGATGTTTTGCGAGTTTTTTTATGTTTAATGGGGAGTCGTTGATTGGTTGAGTTAACCACTCTCTAATATAAATATTATCGCGTTTAATCTCTTTGTATTTTGGAGTTATTCTTGGAAAATTTTCAATGTTGCTTTCATATAAATTTTCCAAAGCGAGAAGAAAATATATTTCAGGTATTATTGCGGGGCGATTTTCATCTATTAGGTTTTGAGAGTGAAGATTTTTTTGAATGTTAAATCCATAATCTTTTGAGAACAAACAATTATCTAATAAGCAGGCATTGTAAAATTCTGGTTTTCTTAGAATTAGTTTTGTTTGCCCGTCTTCTTGCAAATGAACAATGTTTGGGCGCTTGCATGTTGTTTTTTTTAAATCTGTTGTTCTAAATCCTACTTTGAGTTCTAATTTTGAGTTGTCCGATAAACAAATTCTTGCGATAAATAATGGTTTTTTTGATGTTCTCCATTTACCAAGAAGAGCGTCTCTATCAATCCTTGAATTAGAGAGATTTGATGTGATTAATTCGTCTAAAGGATGATAACTCTCAAAAATATCAAGAGGAGAGGTTTTAGTTCTTTTGATTATTCCACCTTTTTTTAATAATTTATAAAATTCTGTTTTTTCTGCATCTATATTTTCCAATAGACTTGGTTTTGATTGTTCGTTTTGATTGCTTTCTTTCATGAAATTTTTTTAAGAGGAGAGTATATAAATGTTGTTAGTTTAGGTTCTTTAGGGGAATTAGTTTATGGGTTTTATCTATATAAGCTATTTATTGGAGATAAACCGGAAGTGAACGCTAAGAAAAAAAGAATTCATCCAGAAGTAAGAAGCGGAGAAAAAGTTCCGTTTTCAGTTAGTCGTTAGGAGGCCCGTCATTAGTTGGATAGCAATTTATCAGTAGTAACAATAGAAAGCTTTATAAAGTTGTTTGAATTTCCTATATCTATGACACACCAAGGAAGAGTTCACAAGATAAGCGGAAAAGCAGAAGAAATAAGCCAAAGAATTGTAAAAGCGATTCCAAGAGAGGAATTAGTTCAAAGAGGAATAAGGAGACCTATTTGTTCTAAAATAGAATTTCAAGACACTTCTGAAGAAAAAAGATACCTAACAGAAGTAGCTGAAAGATACAATTCGCAAAGATTACCTGATGACAACTTAATAGCACATGGAACTCAAGGTTGTTCTACCTTATGCCAAATTCTTTTAGATGGAGAACTCAGACATATAGTAGGTATAGAAAATTATGGAAATTTGGCCATGGGACAGAATAACATACTAATTGGAGGATATTGGGATTATGGATGGGGAGTATTCGTAACCACACCGAGAAAACTAAGACAGTGTAGAATTGAGAAATATTTAATTGTTCCAATACAAGATATTGAAGCTGTTTTATTGCCTAATCAAGTGGTTGAACTGGTAAAAAAAGAATTTCCCGAGCACGCCAATAAATTGAAATCTTATCTACAATTTGGTGAGAAAATTGAAAGACGACTATAATTCTTTTTGACGAAGTCAAGGCTATCTGTCCCAAAGGGACTCGGCGGGGCTTCCGTTCGTTTTCAGTTATTGTTTATATACCATTTCTAAAAGAAAAATTGAATTTTGAAATTGAGGAATATATCCATAAACTAAAAGAAAAAATTTATTATGCTGAGTCTTTCTGTGGAGATTAAAAAATAGTGGATGGGATTTCTTTAAGCGCTTGCTTGTGATTGGACTTAACTTATGGCATTAAAATAAGTTTCTTGCATAACTAAAAATCATCAATAAGCAAGAAATTTGTGGAAATTCTGTAGGGATTTTCCTTCTTAAACGCGGTTATGTCTAGAGGAGCGAAGCGAAAGTCTGCAAGACGATCTTGATGATTTTTTCTCGCAAGAAAAAACCGCAGAGTTGTAAAAAAGCACCTATAT
>JAOAJC010000001.1 GCA_026414385.1 Candidatus Pacearchaeota archaeon
GAATTATACTATCATAGCTCGCATAATCCAAGATACATACAAGAATTAACGATGGCACTAAGAGAATCAGGAATAATGCCTCCTCAAGAACCAAAAGTTATCCATCTTAAAGTTAAAGATGATATTAAAAAGACAGACTTCTGGAAAAATGGATTCATCTTTATCAATCAAAGAGTAGAAGCAGATAGATCGCAAATTAAGGATATAAACGACATTGATATTTCAAAGAATTTTGGCGTCTTTACTTTAAGAAGCGGGTTTACGCAAGACAGAGCAATTTTCGTGGATGAAACACCAACAGAAGAAGACAGAGTTACTAGGCAGTTTGAAATAAAAAATTTTAATAAAACAATAATAAGAAAAGCACTCTCAAAACTCGATTTTTACAAATTTGATAATCTGCAAAAATATTTCCCGAAATTAAATTCAATGATAGAATTTATCGATTCATTAAATCAGGTAAAAGCAGATGTTAGAAGCTCAAAAACTAGATTAGATAACTTGACCCCGGAAGATAAACTTGAAATATGCTTAAACATTCTCAAACAATTGGAATTGCAAATAAGAGCAGGTTACACCGACTACAAAGGAACAAAATTATTTGTCAATCATAGGATTAAAGATATTGTAAGTGACAAGACATTAAACATAAATGTTGGAGATTATTCAGACCAAGAGTTTGGTATCGCAATGAGTGAAACAACAAAGGAAAATCTAAGATTAAACCTATCAGATAAAAACTGGTATATTTATAATGAAGATTACGGAACTTCTGAAGAGAAACACTTTATACAATTCCTACACGGAGTTATGGACAAGCTGGGACAGAAATATTCCGAAATATATCTTGTAAGAAATGCCAACCTCTTTAAACTGTATAGATTTTCAGATGGCAAACCAATAGAACCAGATTTTGTATTGTTCTTGAAAGAAAAAGGTAAACAAAAACTAATACAATATCAGCTGTTCATTGAACCGAAAGGAACGCATCTATTAAAGACAGACCAATGGAAAGAAGAATTTTTGAAAGAAATTGAAAGTAATCACCAATTACAAATTTTAGCGGAAAATGAAAGCTATAAATTGATTGGTATGCCATTCTTTAATGAAGAAACAAAGTCCAATTTTATTAAAGTATTTAATGAGAAATTGGGTTTGAACTAAAAAAGACACCCTCGTTTCTTTAATATTTCTACCTCAGCAGACTATCTGCCGGAGAGCTAAAAATACCTGCCCGTTCCGTTAAGAAAAATCTTTGGGTGTATCGAAGCGAACCGAAGGCGCCCGAGCGATTGAAATGAACACCTATTTAGCGAGATAAATGTTCGCTTTATAGTTATATCTGGGGTAAAAAGCAAGATTTTGCGACTCATCTATTGGAATCTGGCGCTGATATTAGATACATTCAGCAGTTATTAAGCCATAAAGATTTGAAAACGACGCAAATCTACACTCATGTAGCAAATAAGGATATAAAGAAACTTGCAAATCTTCTTTAGGCTTTAGAATTCATTCAAGTAAAGATTAATTGCCTACAATAAGTTAACAGAACCGCTAAATTGAATCTTATCTATTGATTTTATAATGAGAAAAAGTTGAAGTTTTATAAATATAATATGTTTTGATATTCTGTGTTAAGTATTATTGCAGATTGGGATTTTGTAGTTGCGAAAGCAATAAACAATTTTGCGAAAGGAAGTTTTATTGATAGTATAAGCTGGTTTATTAGTTATAGGGCTTTTGTGATTGGTTTGATTGCTTTTATTGCATTAATAATATTATGGAAAGACAAGAAATACGGGAAATATTTCTTTATTGCGTTTATGATTGCCATTTGTTTGCATGGATTGTTCAACGAGGTTTTGTGGGAAAAAGCTTTGGCTAATAAGATATGGTATAGAGAGCCACCACATCTTGCTTATCCAAATGAGATTGTCCAAATTGGGCACCCTAATAGAGAGACGTCATTTCCTTCTGACCATATGTCGTTTTTGACATTGAGCTTGGTTATTATTTGTTATTATTACAGAAAAAGATGGGTATGGCTAACTTCTTTGTTTGCGATTATATTGATGGGATTATCAAGAATTCATAATGGAATGCACTATCCAACTGATGTTCTTGGCGGAATTATAACCGGAGCAATTTATGCAATAATTGGGATAAAAACAAGTAATTTGTTTATGAGAGATAAGACTGCTTGTTGAGTATAATCTATTTTAAGGATTTCTCAATATCAATTAAACGATTGAGTTTAACTTCGCGCCATTTTGTTGCAATACCAGTTTTGATAAAATCAGCTTGGAAAGCAAAAGCGTAGTCGGCAAGAGCATTGTCAAGAGTTTCACCCGAACGATGAGAAATTATTGTTTTTATCTTGTGTTTTTTGCAAATTTTAAAAATCTTTGCAACCTCAAAAAGAGAACCATTTTGATTTGGTTTGATTATCATTGCATTAATTGATTTCATTTTAATTGCTTTTTTTAATCTTCGGATATTGGTTGTTGTTAAATCGTCTCCGATAATAAGATGTTTTTTTACTATTTTAGAAAATCCTAAAAAATCCTCTTCATTTAATGGGTCTTCAAGATAAAATAGGTCATAATCATTAATTAATGAATTCATATAATGAATTTGTGCTTCCCTATCTAATTGTTTATCTTTGTAATTATAAATTCCATTCTTGAAGAAAGAAGATGATGCTACATCTATACCTATTCTTGTGTTTGTTAGATTGGAAAGAATTTCTAAAATTTCTTCATCATTTAGCGAACATTGTAAAGCGCCTTCATCATTAACTTGTTTTGTATTCAATATTAATTTTAATGTTTTATAATTATCTTGCATTGATTTAACATTATCTTTGAAAGATTTTTCATTTGGAATTAATAGGAATTCTTGGAAAACCGGATGTTTCTTGAATTTGGCTGAATGCAATCCGCCACCAATTGCATTGCCGACAGGAATTGGAAACTTTTTTGCGTTAGGATTAATAACTTGCCATAATTCTTTTTTATTTTCTTTTGCAAGCGCCTTTAATATTGCAGATTCCAATGCGAAAAGAGCATTTGCTCCAAATTGTTTTGCATCTTTTAAATTAAATTTTTTTTTGATAAGAGATTCAATTTTAGACAAATCATTAAATGAATTTATTTCAAATGGAATTTTTAATTTGTTTATTACATTAACATTCCAATCTAAAGAAAAATTATATGATGGCGTTTCATGCTTGCCTTTTGATTTTCCTGAAGGAGATGATGCTTTTTGGTTATTAACAGAAACTTCTATTGTTGGTTCGTTTCTTGAATCTTTTATTATTCTTGCCCTAACCTCTTTTATAATCATAAAAAAAATAAGAAAACAGAGTTTTTATAATATTTGATTTAACCAATATATCAAAATGATTAATTTTTTAATTTAATTGGTAGAAAAATTGTGATTATTCTTCTGTTGAAGAAGTTCCATTTGTGCTAATAGGTTCATCAACATAATCCTCTATTTCGTCACCCTCAATTAAACCAAGTTCGTGCGCATCTTCTGTAAGTTCTTTTTCAACTTCTTGTTCTTTTGCAATAAGTTCTTCATCAGAAATCTTTTCTTCTTTTACTGATAACTTTGTTTTTCTCTTTTGTGGCATTGGTCTTGTTACTGAAATTGGCAAGACATTAAGCTCAAGCTCTTTTTCAGCTATTTTAATAGGGTCAAAGTTCATTGTTTTTAATTCTTCTTCTTTGAACTTATAAAGAAATGGAGCATCCATTGCTATTTGTAGTGCTCTTGCGCCTATAATCCTTGCAATCTCATAGCGAGTAAATTTTTCGTTCTCCATAGCGATATTGTTTAAAGAAACTTTTTAAGTTTTTCGTTCATTTCGTCAAATTTTTTTGATAGGATGTTTGTTATTTTTGAAATTTCTTCTTTTGAAAAGGATAATTCCCCTGTTTTTTGACATGAATTTACCATATATTGATTATTCCAATATGAGACTCCAAAAGTTATTCTAGCGTCGCATGCTTCCTCTTCTTCTCTTGTTGGATCCATGATAATTGAATTTCCTAATTTGTAAAAAGTAAAAGAAAAAGGATATGTTTTTGAGAGTGGGAGTTTTTTTGTTGGTTTTTTCTCATAATCAATCATTCCTTTTTCGTCAAGAACTGGAATCATCGTGTTTTTTAGTGCGATGATTGCCCCTATTGTAGATGCATCGATTAAATTACCATCGTCATTTATTGGATAGATGTCTATAAAAACCGTCCATACTTTTCCTTCTTCTATAAACAATTTTTCTAATTCTATCATACTTGAACCTCTTATTGCCCTATCAACTAATCTTGGAAGTTCAATCGCATAAAATCCTGGCGGGCCCATTTCAAATCTTGGAGAAGCAAGAGGAAGCAAATCACATGAAACTGATAAATTTCCTTTGTCTGGCGAATCTGGGTAAGGCTCGCCTGGAGCTAATTTAACTCCGACGATAACATCTGTTTTTCCAAGCCTTACTCTTGTAGAACCTTCTGCTTTATTTGAAACACCTATTTCTATTGAAATATCTCTGAATTCAAGAAGATTGCGTCCGTCAAATCTTTTTCCTTCTGCAAACATTTTTTTAAGAGTTTCTTTTGTTAGATTAGAGGTTTCCATTGATATCATTTTATAATCTCCTTAAGCGCTTTTTTTTGCGCTTCATAAATTTCTTTGCAAGCGTTATCAGATAAAGAAATTAAGTCATTAATTAATTCTGGTTGAACTTTGCCATCAAATTGTAATAGAGTAAACTCGTCTGTATTTGCTATTCTTGCTATTGCAAAATCAGTAGAACCCTCTCCCTCTTCAAAATCTTCTTCTTCCTTTGTTAAATCAACGACAAGATTTTTATCCAATTTTCCAACTGCGACAGAACAAACTAAATTTTTCATCGGTATGCCTGCATGAGCAAGAGCCATTGAAGCAGCATTAATTCCTGCTGTTCTTGTTCCTGCATCTGCCTGGATTATGTAAATCTGAACATCAATTACAGTATTAGGAAAGCTTTTTAAGTCCACTACTGGAGAAAGAGCCCATTCGGTAACTTTTGAAATTTCTTGGCTTCTTCGTGACGGGCCAGGTTTTTTTCTGTCATGGACAGAGAAAGGCAATAAGTCATAATTTACACGAAGAATGCATTTAGTAGGATCTTCCATGTGCTTTGGGTGTAATAATCTTGGCCCATAAACAGCTGCAATTGCGACAGTATCTCCAAAAGCAAACATTGCAGAACCATCTGCATTTGGAATTACTCCAACTTTAGCAACTATCTTTCTTAATTCAGTTGGTTTTCTGCCATCTTTTCTCTTAAATTCTTTTGCCATATTATTTATAGTTTCTAAACCATTCCTCCATTTTTTCTGTTAGGCCCTCTATATGAACTTTTTCAACAACAAATTCTATTGCTTTTCTTGCTTTGATTTGATTATCGACTGAATCTGCTTTTATCCATATCCACCCATTCTGTCCAACAGTAATATTAGAAGAAGTATTTTCTTTTATTAAATTAATCATGCTCCCTTCTTTCCCGATTATTCTTGGGACGCGATTAGGATTTGTGTGAAAAACAAAACCCCCTTCTAATTTGCCAAGCCCTTTTCCCTTTAGAGTCAAATCTATCCCTTTTGATTTTACACCCCAGATTTTTGCAGCGACAATATCGCCTATTGCAATAAACTGATCCATTTCTGCTTTTGAGACGAATTTAGGTGATTCTTCTATCGGCAAAAACGCTTGTGAGGCAGAACCAATATCAATAATCCATCCGTGGAATGTAATGTCTGTAACTCTTCCTAAAACAACATTGCCTCTTCTTGGAATAAATGCGCCCGTGAGGGCTATAACTTTTATAACTCTGCCACTTTCTTCTGCTAAACCAAACCGATTAGCGACTATATCATTCCCTTCTCTTCTTGTCCCGTCACCTGGAAGATAATCTTCTCCGCTAACTATTATCTCTCCTGGTATTACGGGTTTTCTTTTTGCGTGTTCGTATTCTTCGGAAGAAATTTCTTGTTCAGTTATTTCTTCATTAATTTTATTTTCTTTAACTTTCTTCATATAATAACTTAGACAAAAGAATAATATAATTTTCTTTTTGTCTACCTTTTTCCTTTTACACAAAGTTAATAAATTGAAGATTTAAAAATGTTTCTATTATGTTTAGGAAAAAGGAAAAACATTATTGATAGAAAGAATCTTATCAAAAATTTAGCAAATAAATAATAAAGTTTGAATCAAAAAAAGATTATTTTTTTTCTGGAAGTTCTTCACTTTGTACTGCACCATGGGTTATGTTATTTAGTTTCGTATAAAAATCCATTTGCATGCCGGATGGAATATTAAGAATTACTGACAAAGAGCCATTTGGAAGCCAGTCCTCGCTTTCTTTAAAATCTTTTAAGATACCATAAACTTGTCCGGTGTATTGTGGCGGGATAGTAAGTTTAATTCTTTTTGTTTCTATCCTTATAGGTAAGATTGTTTGTATCTTTGTTATTAAATCTTGCATTTGTTGTTCTGCTGGCCTTGAATCAAAATTAAAATGAACTTCTTCTGCGGCCCTTCTTATTCTTTCTTCTGTATAAGGTCTGCCATTCTGATCAACTGCGTTCTTAACGACAAGATTAATTACTTGTTTTATTTTTGATTCTTTTTCAGCATCTCGAAATTCTTGGGTTTTTTGAACTTCTCCAGAAACAATAATTTTTTTTGCAATTTCATATAAATCTGTTGTTCCAAATGCCTCTTTTAAATCAGAAGAAGGGGCGACGTTTCCTTTTTTTATATCTGTATAAACTTGTGGTGAGTCAAGAGCAGAAATTATATCTCCTTTTCCAGATTTAACTTTAAGAGCTTCGTCTAAATCGACTCTTATCTCATAGGTTTTTCCTTTTATTTTTAATCTTGCCATAACTTTTGCCATGATAAAAAAGAAAAGAAAGAGTTAATAAAGTTTGTTATAAATTAAATAACATAAAGCTTAAATAGAGTATTAAAAAATAAATATTATTGAGGTTATTCTAAAATGGACATACCTACTGAGATGCAGCATCAAGCAATGGGATATGACAGAGCTGCAACTATGTTCTCTCCAGAGGGACATTTATTACAAGTAGAATATGCTGAAAAAACCGTAAGGTTGGGAAGTGCAAGTATTGGCATGGTTTGTTCTGATGGTGTAGTTATTATTGCGGATAGAAGAATAAGAGATAAATTGATTTCTCCCGAATCTGCAAATAAAATTTTTGAGATTGACGAACATATTGTAGCAAGCGCTGCAGGGATATTAGCTGACGCAAGAATATTAATTGAGAATGCGCAAGTGTTGGCGCAGCAAAACAGAGTTAGTTATGGAAGCCCTATTGAACCAATAGCAGTAATAAGAATGATTGCAGACAAGAAACAAATGTTTACTCAATATGGCGGGGCTAGGCCATTTGGAGTAGCGATATTATTGGGCGGAGTAAGTAAGGGAAAAGCTTATTTATATACAAGCGACGTTACTGGAAATTTTTTTGCTTATAGAGCTAATGCTATTGGAGAACATGATGAAAAGATAAGAGAAATATTGAGGAGCGATTTTAAAGATAATATGACGATAGAGGAAGGAATTAGATTCGCATTAAAAATTTATAAAGAAATTCTTGACAAAAACTTTGACATAGAGAGATTTGACGTTGGATATGTAAAAATAAAAGAAGAAAAGCTTGTTAGATTGCACGGAGATTCTCTTAAAAAATTTTTGAAATAAAAAGTAATTAAGGCAAATTAAAGATTTTTCTAAATATAATAGAGCTAAATAGGGAAGCAAAGATATAATACCATAACCAAGTTGTGGCGATTGTTGTTGCAACCATCATATCTTTCATAAAATTAAAAAGAAAAAGTAAAGGGATGAGAGTTATAAGCATTGGTTTAAGAGAATGTCTCATTGTCTCACCCATGTGGGAAAACATCTCTTTTTGAAGCTCCATAAGTTTTTGAGGATTGTCTTTATGATTTTTCATTTCTTCCTGCAATTTTTTCTGTTTTTCTTTTATTTCACGCATTTTTTCTTTGTCAAGAACAAAATAATTTATAATAGAAATAAAAAAAGATATGAAAATAGCTAATACTATTATTGTTAGTCTGGGATATGAGGTAATTAAAGGAGTGATTTCAACCATGGGAAAAAATAGATTTTTCGATATTTAAATTAAATGATTTTAAACAGTCATCTTTTTTATCATTGGATGCATGTCCATTGCGTGTTGATGTGCGATGTTTTGATAAAGCTGATAGATAATAGTTATTGAAAGCAAAATTGCCGTTCCAGAAGTTAGTGCACCAAGAGAATCTGTTATTGCTGCCAGTGTTCCAATTGCTATTCCACCCATAACTGTTAGAGGCATTATGTATCTTGATAAAATTGCTTCTAAAACCCTCTCGTCTTTTCTAAATCCTGGAATCTGTAATCCGGAAGCTAGAATTTTTTTTGCCTGAGATTGTGCGTCCATACCAGAAGTTTTAACCCAAAAAATAGCAAAGATTACTGAAAAGCAAACAAAGAAAATTAAATGTGTTAAAGCTTGAAAAACATGAACAACCTGTAAGTTCCCACGAATTATTGCTTCAAGAAGATTAGAGTGTCCGAGCCAAAATGCAAATCCTGCTATTGGTTGTCCTTGGGAGAAAGTCCCTAAAAAAGTTGGATGGCCAAGCCATCTTTCCATAAGCGAGGCAAATAATTGAATGTTTGCTACAAGTGCTGCTGCTAAAATAACTGGAATGTTAGAAGTATAGAAAAATGCAAGAGGCCATTTCATAGAATACCCTCTTAATCTTTCATATGCGAGAGGAATCTCAACTTTTAGACTTTGAGCCCAAACAACTGCAAGAAAAATTAAAATTGTAACTGCTATGGCTGAAATTGCTGATAGTGCTTCTTTTGGAGCACCGCCTATGACTGCTTGAATTATTACAAAAAGCTTTCCTGCACAAGGAGTATTCGCAAAATCAACAAAGCAATTTTCTCCGCTTGCTCCTATAAATTGAAATAAACTATTAAAAATACGCCAAGCAACTCCTGCGACTATAAAAATAGAAACTCCTGAACCAAAACCCCATTTTGTAGTAACCTCATCCATTAACATTATTGCTAATCCGCCTAGAATTAATTGGAAGATTACTATTCCGGCGTATCCGGGAACTGCTTGGAGCCCACCCATTAAAACATAAACACACGCTTCAAAAACGATGAAAAATAAAACTCCTATTTTTTGTATTCCTTGGAAAAATCTTCTTCCATCCTCAGTATTTGTGTCTATATTTATTATACCTGAACCTACAAGTAATTGCAATATGATTGAAGCCATAACAATTGGACCAATACCCAAAGAAATTATTGAACCAAAGTCGGTTCCTAAGATAATTGCAAGATATTCAAATCTTTCAAGAGAGTTTTGGGCAAGTCCAAAAAGTGATATGTTTGCTAATATAAAGAAAGCTACTAAAATAATAAGAGTCCATTTTAGTTTTACATTAAAACTTAATCTTTTTTCAAGAGGTTTTTTAACTTCTGGAAGAAATTTGAATAAATTTATGAGAGATTGCATTTTCCACCAGCCTTTTCTATTTTTTCCTTTGCGGATTTAGAAAAAGAAGATGCAGTTATTATTAATTTTTCTGTTATATCTCCATCCCCTAAAATTTTGTAACCTTTTAGGTTAATCTCATAACCATCTTTTGTTTTTTTGTATTTATCTAAGCTTGCATTAATTTGGGACAAATTTATTATGTTGAGTTTTGGCTTAACGCGTCCTCTTCGTAAAGCTTTGTCTTTCCCAAAATATTCTGCGCCATAAAGTTTCATTACAAGGGTTTTTTTCTGTCCAGAGCGTTTTCCTGTTCCAGACATCCCTACTCCACCTTTGTTACCTAAACCCCTTGTTCTTTTTCTATGTCCTCTTCTATGAGTTTGACTTCCGCGATATCTTGTGCTTTTTTTTCGTTTTTTTATTTTCATTGTCAAATTTAACAATTTTATTGATTAAATATTATAACATCCTCCTAATTAAATCTTCTATTTCTTTATTTTCTCCAAGAACACCTTTTGGATAGTGTAATTTTGAATTTATTCCACCTCTTGGTGGATGAAGATTTAAAACAATGGATTTTCCTTTTTTCTTATTAATCTCGTCAATAAGTTTGGGGCTAATTTCTCCATAAGAAACAAAATTCCTTATTTTATTTAAAAGTTTAAGATTTTCTTTGTTTTTTTCCATTAAAATGAGAGAGTATTTCTTCCTAAGATGAAGTCTAAATAGTGTTTCTTTTATTGAAGATGGTATTTCTACAAGTCCGGATATTCTAATAACTGCGATCATAGTTTCATTTTGTTTGTTTTATTTAGAGCATCAATGCAAGCTTTGGCTAAATTAAATGTAGTTCGTGTTTGTCCTCTCGCGACTCCATAGATATCTTTTATTCCGGCAAGCCTTAATATTTTTTTACATTCATCTCCAACAACTAAACCGGTGCCTCTTGGTGCGGGGATTAATTTTATCCTTACACTCCCGCATTTGCCGTGAACAACAAAAGGAACTGTGTGCGGAACAGAACCTGGAGCTTCTTTTGATTCAAAACCCCTCACAACTTTAATTATACTAAGTTTGGCATTTCTTATTGCTTTTTCTCTTGCGGGTAGAGTTTCTTTTGCTTTTCCCATACCTATACCAACATGTCCGTTTTTATCTCCGACAACAGCCATACATGAAAATGATGGAACATTTCCTTCCATTGTTTTTTTCTGAGTTTGGCGCCAAGCTCTTCTTTTTCCGCCACCAAATTTCCCTTTTGCCTGCCCAATAAGAAGCAAGTCTGATTCTAAATTGAGAAGAGAATCTACTATTTCTGGTTCAAGAATTTTTTTGTGTTTTTCTAAAATTTCATCAATATCTTTTATTTTTCCTTCTTTAACGAGCTTTCCTAAGGAAGTTTTTGGAACCCAAGAAGCAAGTTTATCTTTTGTTTCCTCTAATTTTTTTGTTATTTCTTCTTTAATTTCAATTGGAATTTCTTCCTTGTTTTCTAATTCTGCTATTTCTTTTTCTATTCTTGCGATTTCTTCAGGCGTTGCATCATATGTTACTTTTGGTTTTGTTGGTATATCTTTTTCTGCCATTTTATTCTCCTATAATTTTATCAAAAATTTTGGAAATTTTTTCTTTTTTTATCATTTCCATTGGAGGCAAACAATCCGGATTGTGAGGAATTTTAAGCCCGGAATCAATTGCTCCTTTTAGAGCTGCAAATAATCTTGATTTTTGAATATTGCGATTCATCCCTATATCTAAGATTGCTGATGTGATATTTTGCTTTTGTGCCATTTTCCCAACTAAAAATCCAGTTAGGTAAGCTGCGGATAGACTCTTTAAACTTCCTGATAGTTCTCGGGGCCAACCTTTTTCGAGAAGAACTTTTGAGGTTAAACCAACAATAATTTTATCTTGTGCTATTTCTGACACGACTATTTGTGCGATTATGTAGCGATTTGTTTTTCTTATTACTAATCTTGGTTTTTGAGATTTCAGAAGGACCAATCTATTCCTGTAATCGGTTTTTGCTTCTCTTCTTCTGCGTTTAATTGTTTTCATTTTCTGTCTCCTGTTTTATTGATTAAATAATTTAATTCTTTCTTTTAAGTGAGCTTTATCTTTAAATAAAGAAGCTCTTATTTCTTTCCTTAATTTATAATATTGCTCTTTAGTTATTTTGCCTTGTTTTTTTAATTGTTTTATATATGAACGCAGATTCCTTACCATCAAAACATATTTTCTTTTTTTGTTTTTTGGAGATTTTCTGATGCTCCCTTTTCTCCTTCTTGTTTTTCTTTTGACAATTTTCTTCCTGCCTTTTATCTCTCTTATTAAAATTGCCCCGTCATTTAATAAATCCAATATATCTTGACGAGTAAGCGCTTCTTTTATATCTGCTAATCTCTCTTTATTAAATAAAATCCTGTCTTTTCCAACTTTGAGGACTTTTGCTGCGAATATTTTTTTCTTTTTAAGATTCATTTTCTACCTCGCGAATTTAGATTTAAAACTTTAATTTTAAGTTCGTCAGCTTTTTTTATTAATTCTAATTTTTTCTTTGCTCCGACTCTTGCCAATATTGCGATATTATCTTTTGTAAGAGATTCTAATTCTTTTTGATTATGAACTAATTTGGGAATTAATCCGTGTATCCTTCCAGATTCTTTTTTTGGAGTTTTATATCCGACAGAAGGCATAGGAGAATATGAAAATCTCTTTAATCTAATTTTACTAGACTTGCCTCTCGGGCGTCTCCATTTTCGCAAGCTTTTCTTTTTCTTTCCGAGCCGAAGATATCTTACAGATTCTTGCCTAACAAAAGTTGGTTTTTTCTTTTTCATTTTTTAACTCCTGGTTTTTCAACTATAAAAATGCCGTCTTGAAAAATCCTTCTATCACGATTCCTAATTTTGGTTGCTCTCTCAAAATTTGCGGCTGTTTGTCCTGCTGCGTCTTTATCATGAGATGAAATTGTGATTTTTTGTCCTTTTATTTCAACATCCACATTTGGAAGAATCTCTGCGTATCTTGGAGTTTTCTCACCAAGAAAGTTATTTATTATTAGTTTATTTCCCTCTATCTTTAAAGTCATTGGAAAATGAACAAAAACAGCTTCTAATTTATATACATATTTTTCGGTTAAACCTTCAAAGAGATTTTTTATATGTGCAATAAATGATTTTATTTTTTTATAATCATTTTTATTTCCTTTTTTACAAAAAAGGATAATCTTATTATCTTTGATTGTTAAATTTATGTTTAATAAAGGCAATTTTTTTTCTAAAACGACAGAACCTTTTTTACATTTGATAGTTTTGTCAATGATTTCACACTCTATTCCCGATGGAATTTCAAGTTCTTCAACATATTGTTTTTTCATTTTAATAGAAATATGCCAATAGGCACCCCCCGATATTTTTTTCAAAACAAGTAGTATGTGACATTAATCCTTTTGGAGTTGAAATTATAATTGTCCCTATATCTTTTGCAGGAAGATATCTTTTAACATATTTTTCAATTTCGTCAACTCGAACAACAAACCTTGGTTTTATTGCCTTACAAAAGTTTAACTTGCCTATTTCAATCTTTAAGATATTATCTTTGACTTCATAATTAGTGATATATCCTTTCATTTTTGCCATTGCTAAAATTGAGAGCAATAGCTTTGAATATCGCTTTATTTCCAAATATTTCTTTCCCGCCCTATTGGCATTCATTATGTTATTCAATGCGTCTGAAACTACATCTTGTGACATGGTTAGTCGTATTTTTTGAAGCCAATTTCTTCCGCTATTTCGCGAAAGCATTGTCTACATAAATTTAGATTATATTGTGATAAGTGGGCGCCGAATCTTCCACAACGTTCGCATTTTTTTCTGGCTAAACCAGTTGTTCTTTCTTTTGGCTTATTATGTCTTAAAAATTTCTGCATTTTTTCAGGTTTTTCTTTTAATTGTTTTAAAATTTTATTCCAATCGCTTGCTGTCATTTTAAATAAATTTTGTTTTAAAAACCTCCTTCATATAATTGATAATTTCGTCTTTTGAGACAAATTGTTTTTTTGGAATTTTTCCCTTTTTTATTTTTTTTCTCTTTACTCTTAAACCAGGTCTAGCAAAAACAACCGTAACATTAAAACCGCGAATACCGATATCTCGTTGGTATTCTATTCCTGGAATTTCTATATACTCTTTTATACCGAAAGAAAAATGGTTTTCCGAAACTTGTTTTTTCTTTAGTGTATTGTTTATTGAAGCTAACAATTTTTTTAGCAATTCTATTGCTTCTTTACCTCTTAATGTAACTCTTGTTCCTACTTCTAAACCCGGACGAACGTCAAATTCTGGAATTCTTTTTGTTGAGATAATTTTTTGTGCTTTTTTCCCCGAAATAAATTCTAAAAGCTTTTTTTCTTTTTCTAAATCTTGCGAAACAGCACCACCGCTAAGAACAACCTTCTCTATAGCAATAGTTCTCATTATATTTTCACTCATAGTGCAATTACCTCGCTTTCCGGGATTATCGTAGAAATATCATTAATTTTTATTTTTATTTTTTTATCATCAATTGATTCGACTTTTGCTTTATTTCCAGCGTATTTTCCCTTGAATATGAATACTTCTGAATTTTTTGCAAGAGGAACATGGGATTTTATTTTTCCATTAAAATCAATGTAAAGAGAGTCACCTATTGGAATTTGTTGGGAAGTTAATATATTTGAACCATCATGAAGGTGATATTGAACTTTCCCTTTCTTTTGCAATGTTTTACCAACAACTTTACATAATTTCATTTTTTCATTTGTTTCTTCAAAATGAAATTTTTTTGTTGGTAATATTGTTAAACGATAGGTTTTATCTGCTTCAAGAATATTAAATAATTTAATTGCCTCATTAAAATGAGATGCTTTTTTTCCATTGATTTTTAATAAACCAGAGTTAATCATTTTTTTGACTTCTTTTGTTGTTTTTGCCAACTTTAAAATGTCTCTTATTGCTATTACGAGGGGAACTGAGTTTTCAATATCTGACGAAGCTCTTGCTAAATATTTAGTTCCTTTTTTTGGAATTGGAAGTTTTGTCGGACTTGCTTTTCTTGTTAAGTGCATTTTATGTTTTGAGTTGAGAAGTTTTAGAAGAAGTCTTTCTTTGCAAAATTGCAAGCCTTTTTTTGTCGTCTAAATTTAGGGCTTGTATTTGCAATACAGACGGATGGAAATAGACGTTCACTTTTGTTCCGTCTTTCTTTGTCCTCTGTATATTTTCGAGAGAGATGCGATTATGCTTTAAATCCACAAAGGATACTTTGGCTTTCTTTTTCTTAAAAGAGCCACGCATAACAAGCACCTCATCCCCTTTTCGAAGGGGAAGACTTCTCTTGCCATACTTCTCTCTCAAAGATTTTGATAAATTAGCACTTAAAAACTTATGCTTTTTATGAAGCGGGGCGTTTGCTAAATATTTTCGTTGTTTTCTTGGTTGTTTGCTACAAACCCATGATAGAGAGAATTCTTTCTTCATTTTTTTAGTTTTAAAGATTTATTTAAAATTTTTCTCATTATAGAACATATTGAGCGATTTTTGCAACTTGCGACCATCGCTCTTGAACCTCCCTTGCAACTGGACCTTTAATTTGAGTGCCTTTTGGATTTCCTTTCTCGTCTTTTAATAACGCAACTGCATTATCTTCAAAACAAACTCGTTCCCCGGTTAATCTCCTGTATGGTTTTTTAACTCTGATTATGACAGCATCAAAAACTTGTCCTTTCATGTCTGGCTTTCCTTCTCTCACAGATACTTTAACCCAGTCAGAGATTTTTGCAAAATTTTGTCTACCTTTCGTTGATTTCCCGCCTTTTATACTCACTATTTTTACAATTCTTGCTCCGCTATTATCAGAAGCTAAAACTTTGCTCCCTATGTTTAATCCGCGTGTTGCCTTTGCTGTTAGTGCTTTCATTTTTCCGCTCCTTTTATAACCTTTCCGATTACTATAAAATGAACTAATTTACTTATTGGACGGCACTCTGCAACTTTTATTAAATCTCCAATAGCGACATCGATGTTGGAAGGTAATCTTGCGTGAAGCCGTGTTTTTTTCTTGTAAAATCTTTCATATTTTGGAACATAAACTGTTCTTTCAAATTCTATCACGACTCTTGATGGAAATTTCTTTACAACTTTTCCTTCAAATACCCTACCATGAGTTAAGATCGGAGTTCCATCTATCATTTTTAATTCTACTTCTTTTTGCTCATTTTTCTTTGTCATTTTTCTTTAATCGATTATTGAATCTTCTGGAAAACCAAGCTTTACCAAGATTGGCTTAACTTGTTTTTGATGATTGCCTTGCAGTTCTATGACATTGTCTTTGACTGTCCCGCCACATGCAAGTTTCTCTTTCAGGTGTTTTGCTGTTCCTTTGATATCAAAGCTTTTGTTAAACCCTGATATAAGGGTTATGATTTTTCCATATCTTCTGGAAACTGTTGAGACAGTTATCTTTTGCTTGGATTTATCTATCTCTTTGAAGATATCTTGCGTTGGTAACCCGAATGTGTCTTCTATGTTCATATTTATTTTGTCTTTTCATTAACTCCTTTTTTGGAATTAATGAACGTAAGTATGCGCGAAATTGCCTTTTTAATTTCTTTGGTTTTCGCGTTTTGTTTTTGCGAAGTTATATTTGCTTTTATTAATTCGATTTTTAAATCTTTTAGTTTTGACTCTAGTTCTTTTTTATCCATTTTTGCAATCTCTTTGAATTTTAAAATTGCCATTATTTTTTAATCTCCTTTTTTTCTTTTTTTCTTGATTTTTTTTGCGGTTTTTCTTCTGCTTTTTCCGACGAGAGAATAATTTGTTTTTTTAATTCGTCGGTTATAGTAATTTTGTCGTGAATTGGTGCTTCTGGCGGCAAAATTGAAACTTTAATTCCTACCACACCAGGAATTGTTATTGCTTGTGATATTGCCCTATCTACAACCTGCGCAGGATTTCCTGTTTTTTTCAAATAACCTTGCGCAAATCTCCATGAGCGCGCTCTCTCACTAGGTAATTTCCCGGAGAGAACAATTTCTGCTCCTAAAGCCCCTGCATCCATTATTTGCGTCAACATCTTATATGCAATTATTTTAAATTTCAAAGCACCCTGTCTCTCTAATAAGATTGCTATTTCGTCTGCAACAAGCTTTGCATCTAAATATGGATTCTTAATCTCTCTTATTTCAATATGAGGATTTTCAAGATGAAAGTTTTTCTTTAGAATCTTTGTCAAATCTTCTATTTTTTCACCCCTCTTTCCGATAATGAGTCCTGGTTTTGGTGTAGAGATTATTATTTTTTCTCCAACTGGAGTGTATTCTATGGAAACGTTACTGATTTTACCCTTACCCATAGAAGATTTTATATATTCTTTAACGCCTAATTCTTCTTTCTTAAAATTAACAAATTTTTTTTCTTCCATTATTTATTTTCTCCAAAATTTTTATTTTCTGTTGAATTTTCAATTAATTTCGCTTTAATTAAAATGTTTGCTCGTTTAAACCTTCTTCCTCCGCGTTTAGGTGGGCGAGAAGCACGATTCGCAGACGCAAAATAAATTTTAGTTTTATCCAAATCCATTCCAGAAGATAGTGCGTTTCCCTTCAATCCTTTTAGAACAGAAATTACTAATTTTGAGGCATTGATTGGATATCTTCCGGACATCATTCCTTTTCTGTGAGGTATTTCTCCCTTAAAAGGAATTGGTTTTTTTAATTTTATAACTTCTTCCAAATCTTGAATTGCGGAATCAATTGTTTTGTTTTTAATAAATCTTGAAATATACATTAAGTGTTTTTTTGATGCGTGAAGATTTAATCCTCTTGCTATGACTTCTGTTTTTGTTGGTTTTTTGTCTTCATTTTTTTTCTCTGTTTTTAATTCTTGTTTTTTCTCTTCTTGCTTTGTTTCTTTGTTTTCTTCAATTTTTGTTTTTTTATCTTTTTCTGTCATTTTATTTCTTCTGCGCAGAAGCCGAGCTCTTTGTAGCTCCTATGCCCGGCGCCCCGTGCTGAACTTTAGCTCGCGTTAGTGCAAACTCCCCTAATCTATGTCCAATCATCTTATGAGATATTATAACATCTACAAATTGTTTTCCATTATGAACTGCAATTTGCATACCCACCATATGAGGAACTATAACAATATCCCTTAAATGAGTCCTAATTTTTTTCTTTTGGGATATACTTTCATTGCATCTTTTAACAAACTTCTCTATTTTTTGAAAATTTCTTAAAACTGTTCTTCTTGAACGAGAAGGTAGGTATTTGGCACACTCTCTTATATCAAGAGCTTTAAGCTCATCAAGAAGCTTTCCGCGATATAATATTTCTTTTGATTTTACGACAGATTCCTCTACCATTTTATTTGTTATATACCTCCTTAAAATTCTGAATTATTGTTTTTTTGTTTAATCCATAATTAATTATTTTTGTGTGTATTTCTTTGAATTCCATTATTTCCTCCTTCCTGTGCGTCTTGGCCTTAGATGCCCGACTTTTGCGCCTGCAGGAGCATTTCTCTTTGCAATTTTTGATTTAATTCTTTTTCCTCTGCCAGAACCAAATGGATGGTCTACAATATTCATCTTTACTGCAGATGTTCTTGGCCAGAGTTTGTTTCTTGTTTTCATTTTATAAAATTTCCTTCCTGCTGTCATAAATGGCTTTAAAACTCTGCCACCACCAGCGATTATTCCAAGGGTTGCTCTACAATTCCCGTCAAATATTACTTCTTTTTTGTTTGGCATAATTAACGAAACTTTATTGTTCTCAAGTTTTTTTGAAACAATTGCGAAAGAACCGCTTGTCCTTATAATTTTTCCTCCATCTCCAGGATTTCTTTCAATATTATAAACATTTGAACTGACTGGGATGTTTTTTAACATTAAAATATTTCCATCTTTTATTTCATTTCCACCAACCATTATTTTTTGTCCTTCAAAAGCGTTGTTAAAAGCAGGAATGAAGAAAATTTCTTTTCCTAACTTTGCTTTTATTAAAGGCGCTGAATGCGCTGCAGAGTGAATTATTTTTTGTATTTCTGCTTCGCCTTCACCTTGGGGATATTGAATTTTATAAATAAAGGATTTTTTCTTTGCCTGATAGGTTAGGCTTCCATGTCCTCTCGCTTGTGAGATTATTCTTTTTCCCATTTTATTATATCATCCCAAGTTTAGTTGCTACATCAATTGCTGGATTCTCCTTTTTTAATTTGACATAGACAAATTTTTTGTTTTGCCTGATAAGAGTTCTTATTTTTTCTACTTTTATTGCGAACAATTTTTCTATTTCTTTTTTAATTTCTGTTTTTGTTAGGTTTCTATCTGTTTCGAACAAAAGCGTATTTTCTAAATCAATTAATTTTACTGCTTTTTCTGTTGTTATTGGCTTAAGCAACATTTTTATTTTCCTCCAAATCTTTTATTGCTTTTTTAGTATAGATTGTTAATCTTCCTAAAGGGTATAAATCCGAAATTGATAATTCGTTTGATTTAACAATATCAATTCCTTTAAATTTAGCATGTTCATCTTTCCCTATTACTATTAAAAGTCCGGCATTTGATTTGTATTTTCTTCCTCTTGCTTTGCCTTTTCCTGCTCTAACTTTTTTGTTTTTCATTGCTATTGAAAATGCACTTCCAAAAATCTTTTCTAATGAAGCAATCAAATCTTTTGTTTTTGAAGGTAGTTCCTCTATAACATAAGGAGGATTAATTTCTTTTAGAGAAGAATATCTTGATAGGATAATTTGTTTGTTTGCCGTTGATGCAATTGCAGAAGCAATTGCCAATTTAATTTCGTTTTTGTTTATCTTTTTTAATTTTTTTATTAATTTGGGAGGGTGGGCTCTTCTTCCACCACGAACAGAGGAAACCTCTGCAGCAATCCAATAAAATTGGTTTCCGCGCCTCCACATTTTTTTTCTTGGGACTCTGGAAATGCCTTTTCCATAAGAACCTTTCCATTTGTGCCTTCTTTTTGAGATTGTGCCGGAGGCAGAGTGCCTTTTCCCTGCTTCTGCAAAAGGAGCATATGGTTGAATTTCCTTTGTTGCTTCAAATAACTTTGCGCAAATATCTTCTCTTATTTTTGATGAAAATATTTCTGGAAGAGAAATTTCTTCTTTTTTAGTTCCGGCTGAGGAATATAAAGTAGTTTTTATTGTCATGTTAGTGATATAAATTCATATTTTAGTTTTGATTGAGATTTTGTTTTTCTAAAAGAAGGAGTTAATAAAATTGCTCTTTTTTGCGGGCCTTGAACAGAACCTTTTAGAATAAGGTAATTTGATTTAATTTTTCCAAAATGTGGGAAGCCTTCGTTAGGATTAATGTTTTTTTCTGTAATTGAGCCAAATGAAATAACTTTTGAATTATATTGAACTCTTGTAAAAAATCCTAATTGTCCTGCTTGAGCAACTCTAAAAGAAGTGTGGGCAGGATGCCATGGGCCTAATGTTCCGGGGCGCCTAACTCCTTTTTCAGTTTTATGTGATTTTTTTCCTATACCGAATCTCGCTATTGGACCAGAAGTTCCCTTCCCTTTTGTAATGCCCCTTAAATCTAAAAGAGGGAATTTAAGAAAATCTTTTAATGTTATTTCTTTTCCAATTAAAGATTTAGCAAATTCTATTTTGTTTTTTGCTTCAATCGCTACTTCAACTAAATCAGGAGTTTTTTTAATTGATGTTTGCGAAGGAATGGAATAGACAATTAACCTTATATCATCATACTCTTTCGGAATTTCTTCATCAAATTTTTTAAGAGTTTTAGGAACATTAAGTTTTCTTTTTAATTCCTTGTCATTTGAAACAATAATGTCTTTTGTAACAATACCTTTATTATAAAATCTTATTGAGAAAACTTTCATATTTGGTGCTTCAAGAATTGTAACCGGAACATAAATTTTCTTATTTTGAGTTAGAGATTTTTCAGTCATATCCTTAACCAGAGCAGATGACATTCCTACCTTGTATGCAATAAATCCAAGTAAAGAATCAGTTTTTCCATCACCCTTAACTATTTTCCAATTTACTCTCGGGATAAGCTTATTAGTCCTCTTTCTAGGCCAAAACTGCAAACTTCCGTGCCTTGGACTTCGTTTTGTCGGCATTTTTATTAGTTATTAATTTTGTTTGATAAGTGCAACTCAGACTTAGTTTAAACAACAGAAGCGTTATCAACGCATGTTGTTTTAGTTCTTTTGATTCTACACCAATATTTGATAAAAATAAGGGTTTATAAATTTGATGGGGCGCGATTAAAAGCCAAAATTTATTGAGATTACCTAAAATCATACTCTCGAGATATTAGATATAATTGACTCGAGAAAAAGCCCTTATGAGGGGAGAAAAGAGAGTTAAATTATATTCAGATATCGGATAACTAAATAAGAGGGGTTATTCCTCTTGTTCTATTCTTGGGGCTAAAACAAAAGATAAAAGAACATCGCCTGTTGAGAAGTTTATCCTCATCGGGTGATTGTCAGAGAAATTTATTGCTACTCTTGAAGATATTTTTGCCCCTTTTATGAATTTGTTTAGATATTCAAGAGAAAATCTTGCCATGCTGTTATCTGAATGAATTTCAACTTCGTCTGATGAGAATTCTATTTTTGCAGAGTTTAAACCCTTTGCTTCAATTACGAAAGAGGTTGGATTTGCCATAAATGTGCAAGCATCCGACACAATTGAACAATCCTCAATTGCTTCTACAAAAGACATTGAGTCCATTTTTATTACAGATTTAAATTCCCATTGAGGCATCTCTTTTTCTTCACCCTCTATGTCTATCAATGCCAGATTGAATTCTCTTCTTATTTTGTCTTGGATACCTAATTTTAGAAGATTATCTTCACGAGATATTGTTAGAGAAGAACCTTGCAAACATCTTCGCAAGACGTTTTTTAAGTTTTCAAGATTAATGCCAAGAGTTTCGTCTTTTTCGACTTCAAATTGAGAAAAAAGAGAAGAAGGCATCTTAAAATAAACCATTGCTACATTAGCAGGATCTATTGCAGTTATGCTCATTCCGTCTTTTTTTATTTTTAACCTAACTTCTGTAACTAATTCTGAAATTATTGAAATAATGTCTGATAATAATCTTGGACTATCTAATTTTAATAACATAATTTTGGATAACAACAACGACTTTTAAGGTTTGTTGTGATAAAATAGAATAGATAGATTATAAAAGAGAATTATTGTTAATAAAAGTGTGAATTTTCACAACAAAAATATCTAAATTAGAACAGAGTGAAATTTATTATTCTCAAAAAACAATAATTATTATAAGACGGCTAATTAATAAAATGAAATGGGAAAAGAAGAGAGAATAAAGGCGATAACGCAATTGTATTATTCAAATCCAAAGGTTCTTGAAGCAATGATGATGTTTTCGATTGATAGGGAAGTTATTCCAAGATATTTTGAAATTTTTGGGAAAAGGCCTGACAAGATTCAATACCCTTCTGACATTCTTGGAATGGTGAAAAAAGGAGCAACCTCTTTTCATGTATCAGAAGAGTTGTGGAATGATGTTATGGCTTTAAGTTCTGATTTGAAAACGGAAGAGTTAAATGAGTTGAGAAAAGGATGGGATTTATTAATTGATGTAGATTCGCCTTTTCTTGATTTGTCAAAAATTGCAACAAAGTTATTATTAAATGCTTTAAAAGAACACGGAATTAAAAATTATGGATTAAAATTTTCTGGAAACAAAGGATTCCATATTATTGTTTCTAACAAGGCTTTTCCAAAAATTTATGATGGGAAGGAAACGAGAAAAATGTTTCCTGACTGGGCAAGAGCTATCTGTGAATATTTAACAAACTACATAAGAAAGGATTATTATTTGGAGGCAGGCAAAATATTAACAAACAGCGAAATAGAAAAAAACACTGGATTAAAGGAAGAGCCAAACATTATATGTAAAAAGTGTGGGAAAAAAGCGCGTGTTGGAGATTTGATTAATTTTAAATGTCCGGTGTGTAACATGGAAATATCAAGAAAAGATGTTAAGATAACAAAGAGAAAATTAAGATGTTTAAACGAAAAATGTGCAGGTTTTTTTGAAATCATAAATGAAAAAAAATATTATTATTGCGAGTATTGTAAAGAGAGGGATAATGAAAAAATGAAATTAAATTCTGAAAAAAATCCTGAAAATTTTGAAGAATTAAGAGGAGTTAATGTTGAGAAGATTGCCAAATTAGATTTAGTGCTTGTTTCTCCAAGACATTTATTTAGAATGCCATATTCTTTACATGAAAAGACGGCGCTTGCGAGCATTACAATAAAAGAGGAAGATATTGATAAGTTTATGCCGAGAGATGCAAATCCGTTAAGTGTGAAAATAATAGAGTTTATGCCAAACAATGAAGAAAATGAAGCAAAATATCTTTTGAGCAATGCAATAGAGTGGAAAAAAACGCAAGAAGAGACAAATGAAAATAGTTGGAAAAAAATTGATGAAAATGAATTTAGAGAGGTTGATTTTAGAAAAATAAAAGAAGAAATGTTTCCAGAATCTATAAAAAAATTATTAAGAGGACTAAAAGACGGGAGAAAACGAGGGTTATTTGTATTAATTACTTTTTTGAGGGCGTTGAATTTTCCTGCAGATTATATAAATAAAAGAATAAGAGAATGGAATAAATTGAATGACCCACCATTAAAAGAAGGGTATATTAAAGCACAAATTGATTGGCATCTAAAACAAAAGAAGAAAATATTACCACCCAATTATTCAAATGATGCATTTTATAAAGACATAGGATTAATTAATGAGATTCCTAAATTAAAAAACCCTCTTTCTGAGATTGCAAGAAAATTAAAGGAGAATAAAAAATAATAAAAAGATTTGGTTAATTTATTAAATTAAAATGATAGGGAATGTTTTTAAAGATGTAAGCTATATAATTTTATGCGTAAAAGAGGATATGTTATCAGCATAATAATTGTTTTTGCAATATTAATGGCAAACTTTTCAATTGCTGCAACTAATGAGAGTGAGGTAGTTAGTGTTGATAAGGCTTATAAATGCCTAAATGAGCAAATTAAAAAAGTTGGTTCAAATATCGGATTCCAAGACGCGATTTTTGCACAGCTTGCAATTGGTTCAGTAAAAGAAACAAGAGAAAAAATTGAGAGCGAAAAAAGTTCTACTGAAAATTGTTGGCCAAAAGCAGGATGTAAGATAAAAGAAACAGCACAGGTAATGTTGGCTTATGATAGGGTAGGAAAGAGCACTTCTGAAATAAGAAAATGGCTAATGTCAAAAAATGCGAGCGCAAGTGAGTTAATATGGTTTTTAGAAATTGATATAACAAACAAAGAAGTTTCAACATGTAGTTTGAAATACGATGGAGTTCAATATAGCATAAAAGTAAATGAGGAACAAAAAATATCTGGGAATGCTGGAAATTGTTTTGTAATTGCGAATAATGGTTATATGTTAAGAGTTAGCAATAATTGTATTGGAAAAGAGTTTGAAATATCTTGCGACAAAGATTTTGTAACAGCTATGATTTATCAATCAAGTACTGGAAAAACATTATTTATTCCGCCAAAAGCGACAGGCGCATCTGGTGGCGGGACAACAAAAGAAAAAGCTATTTCGCAATGTTTTAAGACAACAGGAGCAGGGTGCGATTATGAAGGGACATTATGGGCAGTCCTTGCTCTTGAAAAATTGGGCGAGGAGACAGATGCATTTTTACCATACCTTTATGCATTTGCTGATTCTAATAAAAGATATTTTCCATCTGCATTTTTGTACATGATTACAAGTGGTGAGGACCAATATGATTCTATAATTTCTTTGCAAAAACAAGGAAAATATTGGGAAATTGCGGGAAGTCCTTATAATAAATATTATGATAGCGCACTGGCGTTAATGGCATTAAGCAAAACGACATCGCAAGAGGCAGAAAACGCAAAAGCAAATTTATTAACAATACAAACTCCTGATGGGTGTTGGAATAATAACAATATAAGAGATAGCGGATTTATATTATATGCAGGGTTTACGAAGAGTGTTGGGAGAGAGGGTGGAGGAGAGGTTCCAAAATGCACTGCACCATTTTCATGTACAGGTTTATTTGATTGTGAAAAAGCTGGTGGGACAAGACAATATAATTATGATTGTTCATCAGAGGGGGCTACAAAGATATGCTGTTCAATAAGTGTTGTTGAAGAAACTTGTAGTAAAAAGGGAGGGGTGTTATGTGGTGCAAATGAACAATGCACTGGTAGAACAGAACCGTCAAAAGATGGAAGTTGTTGTATGAGTGGTTTTTGTGAAGAAATCCCGGTTGTAGAGGACTTGTGTAGTAAAGCGGGAGGGACGTGTAAATTTGTGTGTGAGGAAGGGGAAGAAAAAAGTAGCGAAACATGCGCAAACACAGAAGAAGTTTGTTGTGTTAAAAAAGGAACAAGCATTTGGTTTTGGATTGTATTACTAATAATATTAATTGCACTAACAATAGTCGGGATTGTTTATAGAAATCAGCTAAGATTATTTTGGTTTAAAATTTGGCCAAAAATAAAAGAGAAATTCATGGGAAAGAAAGTTGAGAGTAAAGCTATGCCTACAACGCAACCAACAACAAAAGCCCCTATTATGACGCCACAAAGAATGATGCCAAGGCCAGCTTATCCAATATCGCAAAGAAGTCCGGGAATAGCAAAATCTTCAAAGGAAAAAGAAATAGAAGAAACATTAAGAAAACTAAAAGAGATGGGAAAATAAATTGAGAGAACATAAAAGATAATAATAAAAAGGTTAAAAATTAATTAATTTTATGAAAAAGATTGTGCTTTTAGTATTTTTTGTTTTTCTATCTAGCAGTGTGTTCGCCATAAGCGTTGATATAAAAAATAATTATTTACCAAGGCAAACAGTTATAGCGAAGATATCTGGTGAGGTTTTAGATATTTTAACAAAAGATAATATTCAATTCAGGAGAGGACATGTTGCGATTCCATTAGAACATGATTTAAAAAAAATAGGGGAAGAGTATTATATTTGGTTTATAACTCCATTTTTAGAGAACAACTATACGATTATAATAAAAAATATTGCTACAACTGTTGGCGGTTTTGTGAAAAGAATAGATTATGAAAAAAATTTCTCTGTGATTGGAAATGCGAGCTATTCAATAAAGCCAGGTTTTGTTTATGCGACAAAAGATTTTGAAATAGCAGTGTTATTATATGAAGATGAAAGAAAGCAAATAAAAGTTAATTTTTTAGATGAACAGGAGATTGTTTTAAAGCCAGGAAATAATTTATTAAAATTTTCAATAGGAAGCATAAATGAGAGTGGATTTTATAACTTGACAATAGGAGAGTATAATGTTCCAGCATACATAATTCCAAACAAGACATTTTATAAAAAGATAAATGAAACAAATGTTACGGCAAAAAACATCATTATTGAATATGAAATTAAAAATAAGACAAAAATAAACGAGACAAAAAAATTTGAAGTGTATTGTTATGAATATCCTGGGAAAATATGTGGAAATGAAGAAATTTGTGATGGTGAGACAAGAGAAACAATTGACGGATTTTGTTGTATTGGAACATGTAAGGGAAAAGAAAAGCAAAGTTCTGCATTATGGGGGTATTTATTAATTATTGTTGTGGTTGCAATTTTAGGATATATTGGATGGAAATATTATAAAACAAAAGAAGAAAGAAAAAATATATTGCAAAAAAATGTGGCAAAATAAAGAATTAATCTTTTTTTGTTTTTGATTTTTTTTCAGGTTGTTGATTTTTGGCTTCGTTTTTTTGAGTTTCTTTGTTAATTTCTTCTTCAAGAGAAGGTTTTTTAAACAAATGAGGAGCATATTTTTTAAGCTCATTTAGAGCGATGTTTCTCTCGACAATTATTTTTTTTGTTATTGCGTCATAATCATGAAGTCTTGCGATAAGTTTATTTCCCAACTCGTTTAATTCTGCATTAGAAAGTTCGATTTTTTCTGGGGATATTAGTTCGACATTTGCAGGCATGTATGCAAACAATATTCCAAAAAAAGAAGACAAGGAGTCAAGCTCGAGAGAAACTTCTGCAAAAGAAGTAAACAAATCTTTCTTGTTTTCAATCTCTTTTGCTTCGTGTATTTTTTGACTTATGATTTTAACTCCTTTTTCTTTGCTTAATCTTTCTATTAGTTGTTCAAGCGCGGTTTTTATGTAATCTTTAGGTCTTCCTAATATTTCAAGAACAATATCAACTTGAAGGTTTTTCATAAATATATGCTATTAAAGTTGGCTTTTAAATCCTTCTCAAAATGAGATAAATAAGAATTAAAACAAAAATAATCAAAAATGCGTAAAAAAAATAAAACCACAATTTTAGTTTGTGGGTTGTTTGAGTATTTGTTTTTTTATTGAGATGGATTTTTTCGTTGCTTTTCGGTTGTTCTTCGTCTATTTTTTTTGGCATCTCTTCTTTTAGTGGAACGAAATCAGAAATAGAAGTTGTTAATTTTGGTGATTCGGATTTGGAAAAAGAATCTAATGATTGAGTTGGGGAGGAATTTGTTGTTTTTGATTCTTGTTTTTTTTCATTTGGTAAAATTGTTATCGGATTGCAAACTTCTGAAAAAGAGGAAGAGTTTGTTTTTCTTAATCTCGCACAAATATTTGTTGCTCCGACATAATATGATTTAATCTTAAACTCTTTTGTTTTTGGAAAAACTTCTTTTAGATAATAGAATGGGTTGTTCCATTTACCATCATAATAGATTTCGGAAAATTCTTTTGAATCATCATTTATAAATATTTTAACATCATAATTATTTGTTATAGAGGAAGATGTTGAAATAGAAACAGAAAAGCTTTCATTAACGATTGATGATGATGGAGATATAAATTGAAATTCTAATGAAGATGATAGATTAATGGAAATTATCAAAATAATTAAATAAAGAACATTAATAACCATAGCTTTCATAGTGAGCAATTCCTCCGTTGTTATCAAATAGATATAAGCTATCCCTATCATTATTCCATATGTCAGTTTTTGAATTCCAAAAAATATCTGTTGAATTATCTTTACCTATATTAGAATGGAGAGTAATTTTTGAAAAACTAATGTTTTTGAATGAATAGATCTTTCTACTCTCGTCCTTTATTGTAAAGCCAGTCATTGAAATGTTGCAATTGTTTATTATTATTATTTTTTCTTCTTTCGGGTTTATGTCTGTGCTAAAACAATTATAATAAATAGAAGGTTTCCATATTCCCAAATGATTTTTAATTGCGTTTTTTTCTGCATTTGAAAATAATTTTAGCTCTGATTCTTGAACAAGAAATTTTGATGCAAGGCCAAGTTCAACAATCCTTAAATTTAAGTATTCGGGAACATAAATTCTTGCAAGATATCTGTTATATTTATCTATGTCAATTATTTCTATATTGACTGACTTATTTTCATAAGATTTAAGAAAACCTATTGCTAAATTTGATATTTGTAGATTTTTTTCTGGGGAGTTGATATTAATGAGACGGATTGTTCTATTATCTTCTAAAATTAGAGTATCGCCATCAATAACTCTTGAAATTACCACACTTTCTATTTTTTTATTTTTTTCGGAAATTAGAAGTGAAGAAAGGTGAAAAAGTGCAAAAACAAATAAAGTTATAAAAAATGCTAATAAAAAAGCGTATTTTTTATTCATTGTAAATCAAATTATTTCTATCTTGCATTTTAAGGATGAGATAAATTTTTTAAGATTATTATTATCTAAAACGATTGTTTCTGTGTTTATGTTTGGATGAAATCCAATCAAATCTGACTCAATAACTTCTTTGTCAATGAAAAGCGTTACGGAAGAAGAATAAATCATACCAAACAAAGAAACAGAACCAGGTGTTAAATTTATTTGTTGTTTTAATTCTTCTGGAGAAGCGAATTGTAGTTTTTTGCTGGCTATTCTTTTTTTTAAGGATTTTATATCTAATCTTTTTTTCCCAGGCATGCAAACTAAATAAAATTTACCTTTATCGTCTTTTAAAAAAAGGCTTTTTGTTCTCAATCCCGGAATGTTTTTTATTATCTTTGATGACTCTTCTACTGAAAAAACTGGTGGATGTGAGTATAATTCATATTTTATATCATATTTGGTTAGGTAATTTTTTAGATTCTCGTCCATTAGATAACTGAAAAAATAGGGTTAATATAATTTTAGATTTTAATTTGTGGATAAAGCAAATTTAATAAACTCAAGAAAACAGATAGAGGTATGGTAAAAGAATATGATTTTATTATCATTGGAGCAGGGGTTGCGGGTTTGTCTGCTGCGATGTATGCTGGTAGATTAGGACTCAAAACATTATGTCTTGGTGCAAGTTCTGTTGAAGAGAAAGCAATTGGCGGCATAATAACAACAACAGATGATATTGAAAATTTTCCAGGATACATAAAAATTTCAGGAGTGGAATTAGCTGAGAAAATAGAAAAACACGCCAGAGAATACAATGTTGAAATAAAAGAAGAAAGAGTTGAAAAAATTGTAAAAAAAGAAAAAAAATTTATTATAAAAACTAAAAAAAATGATTATGTTGCGAAAACAATATTAATCGCGACAGGAACTGAGAGAAGAAAATTAGAAGCAAAAAATGCTGATAAATTTGAGAGAAAAGGTGTTGTATATTGTGCATTGTGTGACGCAGGATTATTTAAAGATAAAATCGTGGCAATTGTTGGTGGTTCAAATGCTGCTGCCAAAGATGCGTTGCTCTTGGCAAATAAAGCAAAAAAAGTTTATATTATTTACAGAAAAGAAAAATTGAGGGCAGAGGAAGATTATAGGAAAAAAGTAGAGGCAAATCAAAAGATAGAGATAATAAACAATGCAACGATTTTAGAGATTAGTGGAAAAGAAAAAGTTGAAGAGCTTGTTTTAGATAGGGAATATAAAGGAAGCAATAAATTAAAAGTTGATGGGGTTTTTGTTGCAATTGGGGGGAATGCAGCTTCTGAAATTGCGATTGAGTTGGGATTAGAATTAAATGAGAAAAATGAGATAATAACAAACAAAAATTGTGAGACAAACATTGGTGGAGTTTATGCAGCAGGAGATGTAACTGATAGGGAATGGAAACAAGCGATAACTGCTGTTGCAGAGGGATGTATCGCGGCTTATTCTGCATTTAGATATTTAAGTAAAAGATAGAACATTAATAGAGTATGATTTAATTGAGATTTTCTAACTTAA
Source organism: Candidatus Pacearchaeota archaeon (assembly GCA_026414385.1). GTDB lineage: Archaea > Nanobdellota > Nanobdellia > Pacearchaeales > GW2011-AR1 > JAOAJC01. Next base: position 29,875 of record JAOAJC010000001.1, read on the forward strand.
TAAGGTTTTTAAAGTTCATATAAGTAATAAAATAATGAAAAGAATTGCTAAAAGAGGGTTGTCGCCAATTATTGCGACAACATTGTTAATCTCGCTTGTGGTTATATTATCAACAGTAATATTCATATGGGCGAGATCTTATTTTGGAGAGCAAATAACAAAGTTTGGTGGGCCTATTGAAGATTCGTGTAAAAATGTTGATTTCAGCGTAAGTTTTTCTGGGGGGATTTTAAGCATTGCAAATAATGGAAATGTTCCGATTTATGGAGTTAAGATATATGAAGAAGGAACTTTTGGAACAAATGATTTGGGAGATATAACAACCAAGGTTATTTTTCCTGGAAAAACAGGAGAGATGAGAGCAAATATGATTAATAATAACAATGTTAATAAAATTGTCGTTGTTCCAATTTTGTTAGGAGTTATTGAAGAAAAAGAAGAGACAAAAGCATTTGCTTGTGATATTAATTATGGCAAAAACATAGGATAGAACAATGGACAAAAAAAGAGGCATGTCGCCTATTGTTGCCACGGTTTTGATTGTTATGTTAACTATTGCAGGTGTTGCAGCAATTGCGAGCTTTGTTATTCCATTTATTAAAAAAAATTTGGAAAGTGGAAGTGAGTGTAAAGATTATGAAGATTATTTTGTTTTTGACGAGAGTTATAGATATAATTGCTATACTGGTAGCGGAAACAACACGGTTTATGGATTTTCTGTAAAAGCGAAAGCTGATACAAAATCTTATCAAAATTTGAAAGGTTTTGTTATTGTGTTAAGAGCAAATGACGGAACATCAAAGAGCTATGAAATAGTAAATGGTAGTCAGGCAGGGGAGATAAAAACCTGTGGAAAAACAAAAGTTGAATTGCCATATTCTGGTGGAATAAAAACATATGGATTTCGGAAAGAAAACATAGTTTCTGCAATAATCCAAACAAAACTTAAATCAGGAAAAATCTGTAAAGAAGCAGATAAAATAGATTTTTATAGGTGCGAATATTCAATTGGAGAGACGCTGAAAACATGCTAGTAAAAAAAGGACAGGTTTGGCTTGAAACGGTTTTATACACTTTAATAGGGCTTGTATTAATTGGAATGGTTCTTGCGTTTGTTATGCCAAAAATTAATGAGGTAAGAGATAGGGCGCTTGTTGAGCAAGCAATATCAACATTTAGTTTGTTGGACGAGAAAATAAATGAAGTTTTACAAAAAGGAGCGGGAAATACGAGGAAAATTGATTTTATAATGAAAAAAGGCGAACTCTATTTTAATATGAGTAATGATGAAATTGTTTTTGTGATAAAAGAATTATCAAAACCATATTCAGAACCTGGAATAGAAATAGAACGAGGAAATATGAAAATATTGAGTTTGCAAAAAGCAAAAACAAATGAAGTGTATTTAAAATTGAAATATGACTCAAATCTAACATATTCTGGCAGCGATAACTTAAAAAAATTGACTTCTGCATCAACTCCTTATAAGATTTTTATTGAAAATAAAGGTGTTGTTGGGGAAAGAGAGTGGATAAACATAGAAGAGGTTTCTTAATAAAAAAAGATAGGTTTAAATAAATCTTTTCTCTGATTAGTAGTAATAAAAAAAGATGGTTCAAAAGATAAATTTAAATCCTGCAATTCCAAAGCTTCAAAAATTTGAAGATAAAAAAAAGATAGATGTTAGATATGCCCTTATTTCCCCATATGCATTCGCGCATATCTATTGGAGAGAGGACATAGGCGAGGTAGTTTATGAGATTGAAGAACCGGTATTAAATGAAAAGGAAAGAGCTTCTCTTGAAAAATTAGAAAATGCAATGCTTGAACTGATAAACATAAATGTGGCTGTTGAAAAAACATTGGAAGCGACAACAGAATATATTGATAAAACAGCAAAATTACTTATTGCAGAACTTAATTTAAATATTAGTGATGAAACTTACGAAAAATTGTTTTATTATTTGTTTAGAAACTTTATAGGGCTAAATGAGATTGAACCATTATTGAGAGATTATTATATTGAAGATATTGAGTGTAACGGGGTGAATACCCCGGTTTATGTCGTGCATAGGGTTTTTAGAAATTTAAGAACAAATTTGACTTTTAAAGACATGGATAAAGCAGCGAGCTTTGTAGAGAAGCTTGCGCAGAGATGCGGAAGATATATTTCTTATGCACAACCATTGCTCGATGGAACATTGCCTGATGGTTCAAGAGTAAATGCAACATATACAAAAGAGATAACTTCAAAAGGGCCAACATTTACAATAAGAAAATTTACGAAAATACCTTGGACTCCAACGCAATTAATAGCATTTAATACGATGAGTGCTGAAATGGCTGCGTATTTTTGGATTCTTATCCAATATAAATCGAGTATTGTTGTTGCGGGAGGAACTGGTTCGGGAAAAACTACTTTCTTAAATGCGATGGCTTTTTTTATTCCGCCAGAGGCAAGAGTAGTCAGCATAGAAGATACGAGAGAAATAAACTTACCAAGAGAAAATTGGTTACCTTCTGTTGCGAGGCCATCAATTGGGGTTGGAAAGGTTGGCGAAATTGATTTGTTTGAATTATTAAAAAGTTCATTTAGACAAAATCCAGATTATATTATTGTGGGAGAAGTGAGGGGGAAAGAAGCATTTGTGCTTTTTCAAGGAATGGCTTCTGGACATGCTTCTTTGAGTACAATGCACGCAGATTCTGTTGAAACAATGGTTAGAAGATTAGAAACTCCGCCAATAGAACTCTCTCCAACATTAGTAAATACACTTGATTGTGTTGCTGTTGCTGCGAAAGCATTGATAGGGCAGCAAGAGTCAAGAAAAATAAGAGAAGTTTCTGAAATTGTTGAAGTTAATAAAGATGGCAGTGTTATAATAAATACCCCTTTAATTTGGGATCCGAAAACAGACAAATTTCTTTTTAGAAAAGAGAGCAAAGTATTTGAAAAAATAGCAGGAAGATTTGGAATGACTATTGATAATTTGTACAAAGAATTCACGATAAGAACAAAATTACTTTACGAATTAGCAAGAAGAAAAGTGTTTGGATTTGAAGAGATACAAAGAATAATAAACGATTATTATAAAAATCCTGCAGAAGTGTTAAGTAGATATGGAATAGGTTAAAATGTGAAAATTTCTTAAGCCATATTGATTAAATTTAATAAGATTGAAAAATAAATATAATTATGAAAAAAGAGGACATTAATTTAATTGCCAGAGTATTGACGGACATGAAAGATTCTTTAACTGAAATTGAAAATGCGTTGAAAAATAAAGACATTGGAAAATTAAATGAAGCAAAATCAAAGATTTTGAGGTTGCAAATAGAGATAGATAAAAGAATATGATAACCCAAATAGAACAACTAAAAAAGAACATAGATGGTGAAATAAAGATATTAGGAGAGATTTCTAATTTATTTGTTAGGTTTGAAAATAGCACTGGAGAAGAAAGAAGAATAATTCTTAGTACAATTGATTCACTATCTAAAAATATGAAGATGATAAACCGAGCGATTCCAAAAATTCTTGAGAGTATTGTCATTGAGGAAAGAAAAGAAAAGAAAGAAGACAAACTTGAGAGAATAGAAGAAGGAATTGCGGAGGGGGTTGTTTTGAAACTAGAGGACAAGGAAAAATTCTTAACAGAATTAAACATAAATGAAGAGTTTATTAAAAAATTAAAGAAAAAGAAAAGTGAGGGTGAAGAAAAATATGAAGAATTCAAAAAAGCAAGAGGTTATTTGAAACTTGCAAATAGGTTTTTTTTAGAAAGTTCTATTAGTATGGTAAAGAAAGGATATTTCAGTGATTTATACAATGATTTAAAAAAATCAAATTTAAACATTCTTCTTGAAGGATATGTTGCGATGATGCTTTTAACAAGCGTTATTGCGTTTTGTTTGGGGGTTTTTTTGTTTGTTTTTTTTATGTTATTTGATATTAGTTTTTCGATGCCTTTAATAAGTGCCTATAAAGGCGGGTTTTTTCCGAGATTTTCAAAAATAATATGGCTACCTTTAATTATGCCATTGATAACTTTTATAGCACTCTATATTTACCCATCAACAGAGGCAAAATCAATTGAAAAAAATATAAACGAAGAATTACCATTTGCTGTGGTGCATATGAGTTCTATATCAGGTTCTGGGATAGCGCCTGTGGAAATTTTCAAAATTATTGGGAATAGCAAAGATTACCCATATCTAAAAAGAGAGTTAAGAAAAGTGTTAAACCAAATCAACATATATGGATATGATTTAGTTAGCGCATTAAATAATGTCTCAAAAAGTACACCAAGTGCAAAATTAAGTGCCTTGATGGCTGGATTATCAACTACAATAAATACTGGTGGAAATTTGAGCGATTTTTTTCAGAAAAGAGCTGATTCATTGCTATTAGAGTACAAGTTAGATAAGGAAAAATTCATAAAAGTTGCAGAGACATTTATGGACATTTACATAAGCGTCGTAATTGCTGCACCAATGATAATTATGTTGTTGTTAATAATGATATCAATATCGGGATTACAAACAGGATTCTCGCCATATCAATTAACATTCATCACAATAGCAGGAGTAGCTTTTGTTAATATTATATTTTTAGCATTTTTACAAACAAAGAAAGGAATTGCATAATGAAAATAAATAGAACAAAATTGCTTGGAATTATAGCAGGAATAATTGTGATAGTTGTTGATTTAATATTTTTCTTTGGTGAAAAAGCATTTATGTTTATCATCGGCATAGCAATTGTTGTAGCATTAACACCTTTTATAATTGAAATAGTAAGGGAGGGAAAAAGGGCAGAGGATATCGAAGAGAAATTTCTTGAATTTTCAAGAAATCTTGCAGAAAGCGTAATGACTGGAACTCCGATAAGTAAAAGTATTGTGAATATATCAAAAAAGAATTATGGTGCTTTGACTCCCCACGTGCAGAAATTATCAAATCAAATTCAATTAGGAATACCATTAAGTAAGGCATTGCAAATATTTGCAAATGATATTGATAATGTTGTTATAACTAGAGCAATAGCACTAATAAGTGAGGCTGAAAAAGCTGGTGGAGAAATTGATTATATTCTCGATTCTGTTGCTAAATCAATTGCAGAAACAGAAAAACTAAAAAAAGAAAGAAAATCTGCAATATTTAATCTTGTAATGCAAGGATATATTATATTCTTTATATTTATAGGAATAATGCTCGTAATGGAGTTTAAAATATTGCCACTTGCGACAGGAATTGGTGGGGGGGGCATTTCTGGAGTAGAAATTGGTGGAATGATACCTGTTGGAGGACAAACAATGAATCCTGAAGAGATATCAAATTTATTCTTATACTTGCTTTTAACACAAGGATTTTTTGCAGGATTGACTATTGGAAAATTGAGCGAGGGTTCTATAAAAGCTGGGATTAAACACTCGTTTATACTTGTTATTGCAGCATTTTTAATATCAACGGGAGTAAGAGCTTTGTTTGTTTAAAAACATAATTGAACTTTGTTATAAAGCAAATTTAATAAACTAAAAAAAATTAAGAAAGATATGAAAAAGAGAGGGGCGAGCAATATAGAGTTTATACTTGCATTTGTATTGTTTGTCGGATTTGTAGCAACGATTTTTTATTTTTTTAATCCTATTAGAAATGTTAATTATATGGAATCATCTTTAAACTATGTTATTGGAGCGATAGAGAAAAATGTAACTAGTGAGATTGATGAAGTTGGGATATTAATTAAAGGTTCAAGTTCGGGGGGCAATATTGCAAAGGTTAAGATAAAAGACATTTCAAATGATAAAAAAGTTGATGCAAGAGATTATTATGGATTTCGATTTGATGCAAAAAGAAATGGTGAAGAAGTTTATATTGATTTAAAAAATAGAGGAACAAATAACAATTTTATAATATTTAGGTTTAATGAGGAATTTAATGAGGAAACAATTTCTAGTGGCCAAGAAAGAGAATATACAATATCAACAAAAGATTCAAGAAAAATTGTTTCTGAAAAAAAAATAAAGCAATTAAGCGAGAGATACGCAAATAATTATTTAAAATTGAAAGAAGAACTAAAAATTCCTGCGAACATTGATTTTTCATTTTCGTTAGAATTGCAAGACAGAAAAATAGAAGTAACAAAAGATATTCCTGCAAGAGCAGAAGTATTTGCAAAGGGAAAATTAATTGAAGTATTAAAAGAAAATGAGGTGACTGAAACCGGATATTTAACAATAAGAATATGGTAAATAAAAAAGGAATAGTTAGAATAATTGAAGCCAGTGTTGCAATATTAATTATATTGTCTGTAGTATTAGTGGTTTCTGAAAGAAAAAAATTGCAAATTGAGAGCGATTTAAGTGAGAGAATAACTCCATTGTTAGAAGAAATAGCAAAAAATGGGAGTATGAGAGAAGCGATAATAAGAGATAATGAAACGAATAATGATGCTGAAAATCTTGTTATGGATTTTTTGAAACAAAGAATAAAAGAGACATTTATAGGTTATAATGTAACAATATGTAACTATACTCTTGTTTGTGGATTAAGAACATATCCAACAGAAGCAAAAGGCAACATTTATTCTGGAGAGAGAGTGATTAGCACAACATTAGAAAATAGACAGTTCAATCCAAAAAAAATAAAGATTTTCTTATGGATTAAAAGATAAAACTGGTTTGCAATAGATTAAATTAAAAAATTTTGCATAAAATAGAATAACTTAAATCTTATGTTTGGGCGCGCATTTGTATAGATTAAGGAGTACAGGTAATTTTATAAACTCCATTTCTTTAAAAAAGATATGAAAAGAGAGGTTTTTTTTATCGGATTTGTAATATTTATAATAACGTTTGCAAGCGCTATTTGCAATGATGAGAATCAGGTTATTTTAAGATTATACAGAGAGAATAACTCTCATGCGGCAATATGGTCAAATACAACTTATAGCGAAAAAGTGTGTTTTAATGATATTTTTGGACTAAATTATTCAGGAACAAATCCACACGATTGTAATAGTGATAATAGTAATGTTGTTTTAAAGCTAAATCAAGAGTTTAATGCGCATGCTGCACTGCCAACTCTTCCAGATAGTGTTGTTGGATTCCCAATAAAAGTTTGTTATAAGGGAGTAAAAAAATGTGAATTGTTTGATAATGATAATTGCAGAGCAAATCAGAAAGCAATTCTTTATTTTAATAGCGTGATTAACTCTCATCTTTCAAAAAATTATGGAGGGGATTTTACAAAAACATTGTGTTGTTATAGATATGATGCGATAATTCATCCGGAATGGTGTTTTGCAAATAACATTAGCAGTTGTGATAGATATAATAGTCAAACTAATTGCACTCAAGATTTATGTAATGCCTCATTAGTAGATCCAAATTGTCCTCTCGGAGCAACTTGTAATTGTGCTTGGGAAAATAATCAATGCAAATTAAAAGTAATAACCACTCCTCCAGCCCCGCCATTTTGTTCTACTATAAATTCATGTGGAGATTATAAAGAACAAAGTAAATGTTCTGAAGATATGTGTAACGTTTCTGGGACAGGATATAAGTGTGAGTGGAATATCGCAGATGGAAAGTGTGAGAAAGTTCAAATCCCTGGATGGTGTTCTGTAATTAGTAGTTGTAGTAATTATACAACGCAAGCAAATTGTAGCGCGAATCCTTGTTTGGAGGGAAAAGCATGTTATTGGAATAATAGTGTTTGTAAAGATTATAAAGCAGATGATAAATGTAGAATAAATAATATAACGAAATGTGCAAATTATGTGGACAAAGATCCGTGTAATGATGATGCTTGTAATGTATCTATAATTGGTTGTTCTCCTAATCAGTTATGTTGGTGTGCTTGGGAAAATAATAAGTGTGAGAAAAGAGAAAAAGATAGAGAAGAAAAAAGAGATTTTTGCGATTATATAGATTCTTGTAGTGATTATGATACTTCAAATAAGTGCGAAAATGATAATTGTGGAATTGCAGATTATGATGAGAATTGTCCTATTGGTAGAGATTGTTCGTGTAAGTGGATAAGTAATGTTGGTTGTGGAGTATCATTTGAGAGTGGGGGAGGGAGTGGTGGCAGGATGCCTCCTGGTTCAGGTGGGTGGGGCAATCCAGGTTGCAAATATAATTGTACAATTAATACAAAACAAGGAGAGTGTAAAGAAGGATTTATGGATGTGATAGTAAATGCAGAAACTAGGATAATACAAGGATGTACAGGAGCAACAGGAAGTCCACTAGATTGTCAAACTAAAACAATAAAGGGAGTTCCGTGTGCATTAGCAGAAACAGAATTGCCTTTTTTTGAATTTTGGCAAATCCTCATTTCTATTGTGGGGATTGTATTTGTCTATTTGTTTTTATTAAAAAATTGGGAAAAAATAAAAAAGCATATATAAAGGAATCAGTAATTTTTTAAACATAATTTTATTAATAAAATAATGAATAAAAAAAGAGTGAGCGTTGTTTTTTGTTTTATATTCTTATTAGTTATTATTAGTTTTGTTTCTGCATCTTTTAGTTTTAAAAATGAAAATTTGCAAAGAACATATGTTGGTGGAGAGATGATTAAGGGATTTATAAACATAAGTTTCTCAAATGAGAATGCACATAGTTTATTAACTAGTAATTTTAATGGAACAATAACATTAATTGAATTATTGAAAAAAAATAACTTTATCGAAAATAATGATTACATATGTTCTAGAAAAAAATGCGAAATTGATTATAAAGCAGACGAAGAAATAAACAGTTTAAATTTAAATGATGATGATAGTAAAATAATTGGCTTTAAATTAACTGGAAATAATGTAGAAATAAGTTCGTTAAAATTATCTTTGGCAACAAATGCAGATGCTTCGTGCGAGAGAGAAATTTTGATAGATGTTCTTGATAGAAACGAGAGTTTTATACAGAGCACAAAAAAAACAAAGGATATTTGTGAAGAAGAGTATTTTGGTTGTTTTGACGAAAACGAAGATACAAGTTATGTAATTATATCAGAATCAGGATATTGTGAAAAGATTGAATTGCCGCCAGCACCTGCATATATGATAGGAGCAAAAGTAAAAAATGGAACAGCGACAGCAAAATTAACAATGAAATTATATGATGGTTCATGGAATGAGTTGGGTGAATGTGAATTACCAAAAAACTCACAAAATATTGAAAAACTGACATGCCAAGTTAATTATTCAAATAAAGAAAAGAAAGAATTTATGATTTGCATTTCTTCTTCATCAGAAGACGCAGAATATCAGATAAGGAGTGAAGAATCTAGAGAAACATGCGGAACGGATAATATGGGTAGCTCTTATAATATTGATTTTGAGATATTTGCAAAAAAAGTTAAATTTGCTCCGATAGGGATATTATCAATAAATGAGACGACTTTTTCAGAACAAAATGATGGAAATAACTTAAATGATTATATAGATAGTTATATAGAAGAAAAATATGAAAGAAATTGTTCAAATGGGTGCATAATTCCGTTTAGGATTTATGGGAATAGTCAGACAATTACAAAAGAAAGTGCAACATTAAAATATAGAGAAGGTAGTGGTAGAGTGTTGCGTACGACAGGTGCTATTTATTCTATTGAAAAAGAAGATGCAAAAATAACTACAAAAAGAGCATTAAACATAAATATTGAAAAGGCAGGTTTTTTCATACCTCTCTTATCAACAGCAAAACAATTATTAATTTATTTGGACAATAAGATGATATTGCCAAAAGCTATTCCGATAAATGTTACAAAAGGATTTGATTTTGATATTTCACCAAAAGAAGTTAGCATTGGTATAGTAACTTATTTTAATATAATAACAACTGAGAATATAACTTCGTCCAAGTGGAATTTTGGAGATGGAACAATTGAAACATTTGATGGAAAAGGAGCCGTACATAAATATGTTGGATTACCAATTGGAACAAATGAGTATAGTGTTGAAGTAATCGTAACAAGAAAAGATGGAGTAATATCAAAAAAAATATTTAAAATAGGGATTGAGCCATTGTCAGAAAGCGCAAAAACCTTGCTTAATATATCAAATTCAAAAATAACAAAATTAAACTCAAAAATAAACTCTTATCCTGAGTGGATTGGAGATTTAATAAAAACAAAATTGAATTTTGATAATATGAATTCTGTTATTACGAAAGGAAAAATTGCTATTTTGAATGCTTCAACTAATGATGATTATATGGCAATAATAAATCAAATGTTAGGATTAGAAATTCCCGATGAAATAATTTCAAAAGAGATTGGAAAGGATATTAATCCTGTTGTTGGATTTGAAAAAATAGAAACGTCTGCCATTGAACAGATATCAAATAAAAAGGTAAGCTCAGATAAAAAAGCAGAACTAAAAGAAGCGATTATTAAATGGATGGCGAGAAATGCAAACATGAAATTAGAGTATGAAAAGATATTTCAGATAGATGAAAATGGGGAAAAAATTTTACTTAGTAAATTGGTGATAGATGTTAATCCAAAAGAAAAAGCTTATTTGATAATAAATTATCCACTCAACAGCATAAAATTCAATGGAAATTATTCTGAAAGTGCAATTGGTTCTTTTAGTTATATCCCTATAAAAGAACCAAAAATAATAGAATTTGCAATTATGGATAATGTTAATGTTGGGGATTTAGGTATTTATCTATCGCCAACAATTGATAAAGTTTATGTACAAGCAGAAGTTGTTAAGGAAGAATTTAATTGGAGTAGATTTATAACGTGGATGATTGTTTTGTTCGTAATTGCTTTTATAATATACATTGTAATGCAAGAATGGTACAAAAGATATTACGAAAAATCATTATTTAAAAATAAAGATGACTTGTATAATTTAATTAATTTTATTTATAATGCAAAAAAAGCAGGAATGAAAGATGAAGAATTAAGAAATAAGTTGAGTGATGCAAAATGGAAAGGCGAACAAATAACATATGCTCTAAGAAAAGCAGAAGGAAAAAGAACTGGGATGTGGGAAATACCAATATTTAAATATTGGGAACAAATGGAAATAAAAGCAGAGATTGCAAAAAGAGTGGGTGAGCAAAAAACAAGCGCGCAACAACAGTCAAATTCAAAAATGCATAATATAAAAACTGGGACACAACAAAGTTTATTAAAATAAATAGAATCATTTTAGAAAAATGTTAAAGATATTAAAAAGTTTTGCGAAGAGAATTCTGAAAAGCATTTTTAAAAAAAGAGATGAAATAAAAATTGGATTTTATGGGCCACCAAATGCTGGTAAGACATCTATTGCAAACAAAATATGTAAAGATTGGACTGGAGAGGAAATAGGGAAAGTTAGTAAAATACCTCATGAGACAAGAAAAGTGCAATTCAAAGAGAAAGTTGAAATTGAACACAAAGGGAAAAAACTAACATTTAAAATAGCAGATACTCCAGGAATTGCCACAAGAATTGATTATGAAGATTTTTTAAAACATGGGTTAAATAAAGGGATTGCAAAAAAAAGAGCAAAAGAAGCTACGCAGGGAGTTATAGAATCAATAAAATGGCTTGATGATATGGATGCTGTTATTGCTGTTTTAGACGCAAGTGAGAATCCATATTCGCAAGTAAATGTTACAATATTAGGAAACATTGCTGCGAGAAACATTCCTGTTCTTGTTGTAGCAAATAAGATTGATTTAAAAAAAGCAGACATTAATCAAATAAAAGCAGCTTTTCCAGATTATGAAGTTATTGGAATAAGCGCAAAAGAGGGAACAAATTTTGACGAATTTTATGAATCGTTATTTAAATTAGCAAAGCAGATTTAAGATAAAATGGTAAAAGAAAAAAAAATAAAAGGATTGAGTTTGCAACTAATTCCATTTTCAGAGCTAAGCGGGCTTGGAATATCAGAAAGAGTAAAAAAAGTGTTGTCTTTGGTATTAGATAATAAAATAGCCATAATCCAGGGGAGATTAAGGGCTGAAGAAGAAGCAAGATTAATTGAGGATACAATGGTTTTAGTGGATAGAGTAAAAAATTTTAAAGGTATAGAGTTGGCTGTGATTGAACCTGACTTAAAAGATGCTGGAATTTTTATGAAAGCTAAGCAGGCAATTGCAAATTCTCTAACTGGCAATAACAACGCCCTAACAGTCGTCGGTCCAGCTTCAATAATAAAAGAAATAAAAAGAAATCCAAAGAAGATTGAACTGATGCTAAAATAAATAAAACTTTATTAATCCATATTGCTGATTTTTTGTATGCCATATAGGTGCGTACATTGTTCGGTAGTTTATGAAGATAGTGCAGAAGAACTAATGCGTGGTTGCTCTAATTGTAAAAGCAAGTTCTTTTTTTATATAAAACCAGAGAAATTAAAGGAAATTGCAGAAAATGAGAGAGAAGAGAATTTTACAAAAGAAGAAAAAGAAAAAATGGAAAAAGATATAAGAGAGATTGTTGGGATAACTAATGAAGAAAAGCCAGTATTTTTAGATTTTGAAAGTATAAAAGTAATAAGACATGGAAAATATCTTATTGACTTACCAAAATTATTTGATTTAAAAAAACCAAGAGTTTATAGTTTAGAAGATGGAAAGTATATTATTGATTTAAACGTTCTAATGAAACCATCAAAATAAAAAGACAAGAGTTAAAAACATATTTTTATTAGGAATTGTATGAGTTTAAAAAAATTTCTTGACAAATTGAATTTTTTACCATCAAATGAGGAATTAAAAAAAATACGGGAAGAAACAAAAAAAGTTGTGGAAATATTGAAAAAAAATGCGACTATGCAAAAAATTGATGTTGAGATTTTTGTAGGCGGAAGTTTAAAAAAGGGAACGATTATGAGAAATGACGAATATGACATTGATATTTTTGCAAGATTTTCAACAAAATATGAGGAAAAGATAATTTCAGATTTATTGGAAAAAATTTTAGACGAAATTGGAAAAAAAGAAAAAATACATGGCAGTAGAGATTATTTTAGAATAAAAAAAGAAAATATAGTTTTTGAGATTATCCCTGTAATAAAAATAAAAAAACCAAATGAAGCGAAGAATGTGATGGATTTAAGCTATTTTCACGTAAATTATGTGAAAAAAAGAGCAAAAAACAAAAAAATATTAAGAGAGATCGTATTAGCAAAAAAGTTTTGCAAAGCCAATAGAATTTATGGTGCAGAAAGTTATGTGCAAGGATTTTCTGGATATGCGTTAGAGTGTTTAATAATTTATTATAGGACATTTGAAAAAATGTTAAGAGAAATCGCAAAAGCAAAAGATAAAATAATTATTGATATTGAGAAAAAATACAAAAATAAAGATGAGGTAGCGATTCGTATGAATGCTAGCAAGATAAAAAGTCCAATTGTTCTTGTTGATCCAACTTACAAGGAAAGAAATGTAACTGCATCTTTAAGTTGGGAGACATTTAATAAATTTAAAAAAATTGCAAAAAAATTCCTAAAGAAGCCGACAAAAAAATTCTTTGAATTTGAGGAGTTAGATGAAAATAAGATGAAGAATGAAGCAAAAGAGCAAAAAGCAGAATTCATAAAAATTATATTAAAAACAGATAGACAAGAAGGCGATATTGCTGGAACGAAAATGAAAAAATTTGCGAATTTTCTTGAAAGAGAGGTTAGTAAATATTTCAAAATAATAAGGAGTGAATTTGACTATAATGGCGGAAAAGAAGGAAGTTTATATTTAATCGGTAAAACGAAAAACGAGATTTTAAGAAAGGGTCCGCCATTGAAAATGAAGGAAAATGCGGAGGTTTTCAAAAAGATAAATAAAGAGGTAATAATAAAAAAAGGCGTTCTTTATGCAAAAATAAAAATTAATTTTTCTTTAGAAGAGTTTATAGAAAAATTTTATAAAGAGAGGGAGAAGCAAGCAAGAGAGATGGGAATAATAGAGCTAATAATAAAGAGATAGAAGATGAAAAATTAGTCATCTAATTTAATAGACCTTTCAATTATGTTTGAGAGGGAATTTGTAAAAAATTGTGAATCTAACCAAATCCCAATCTCATCCTCTATTGTTTCAGGAGTTATCATAAAAAGAAGTTCTTTTTTGTCCGCAATAAAAACTCTTGTTGGAGTATCAAAAACTTTTGCTTTTAGTTTGTATTTATTATTTATTTTTTTTATTTTTTCTGCGTCGCCTGATAAAATCAATTTAATTTTTATGTTTGATTTGTTTAATTTTTCTATAGACGGCATTAAAACACGAATTTTATCTTCAAAATCATCAATAGAGGTGCAGATAAGAACCTCTTTTGTGGCATTATTGAGTAATTCTCTTATTCTTGATAGAATGTTTGCTCTTCCTTTAATGGAACCTATTATCTCATGGGCTTTTATTGGAGAAATTCCTGCATTATGCAATTCCTCGAGCTCTTTGTATTCTTGTGTTGATTTTAAATTTGAGAGAGATTTAACTTTTTCTTGTGCATCTTGTAAGGTATTTGCTTTTATTTTTTCAATTACTTCGGTTGGTTTTACGGCAATATATTTAACAGGTTTTCCTATTTTAACTATCGCAAAACCTGATTTTTCTAAAGATTCAAGAACGTCATAAGTCCTGGATCTTGGAACGCCAGATAAATCTGCAATCTCCCCGGCAGAAGCTATACCTTTTGATAATAGAGCAAGCCATACTTTAGTTTCGTAAATATTTAATCCAAAAAATTCTTTTATTCTCTTTACTAATTCAGGTTTTAGTATCATATAGAGACAACAAATAAAGGATATTTAAAGGTTTCTATTGTATTTATTTAATAGTTACAACAAAAATAAATATTTAAGGATGTAGACAAGGCTTAATGCGATAAAACAACCAGCTGATATAAACGGCATAGCAGGGTAAAACTTACCTTTTTTTGAAAAGATGAATAAAATAAACAATGAGAGTGTTGCTCCAATTATAGTTATTAATGATGGGACAAAACCAAATGTTCTAAGAATGACGCCTGCAAATATTATTGGAAAAACGACATCGCCTCCGCCGAGGATTGCAAGATTCAATTTTATTTTCTTTTCTTTTATGTTATTCTTTTTCATTTTAACGATTATTGCTTTTTCCTTTGCACCGATATAAGGAACAAAGAAGCCGGAAAACATTTTTAATTTTTGGATTTGATATTTTGCCATTCTTTGCATAAAGCCAGAGTGCCAAACTGCATAAATATCATAAATTGAAAGTATTAGAAAAAGAAGAATAATCGTAAAAACATTTAATAGAGGAACAAATATTGCTGCAATCCCAGGATAGATTAATAATTCCGTGAAATTGTGTATCAGAATATTTTGCCTAAATATTTTTAGTATTGCAAGAATTATTGCAATCAATAGTGCGATAATAGAAGAATTTGGCAAACCAAAAAGAACAGAATTTATTGTAATTGCGATTGCAATTGTAATAACAAACATAAACCATAACTTAAGTAAGAACTCTATATTAAATCGCATAATTATGAGCATTATAAAAACTGCAAAAATAATCGCTATAATAATTGAGACAAAACTAATTTCGGGCGAAATATTTTTTGGAGGAGCCATCCCGTATGGGAGCGCATCGTTATTAATAGAATATGAATAAACAACTGCAATTCCAATTAATTGGGTTATTAAAAACATAAAAAGTAAAATTGCAACGATTTTAATAGAGTGTTTCATAAGTATAATTGATTTTTTGCGTTTATAATATTTATCCTCGTTTATTTTAATCGAATTGTTTCTAAATTTTTAGGAACATTTGTTTCTATTTTATAGGTTTTGTAAATGGAAGATGCTAAATCCAAACATCTCGAAGCTTCGCCGTGATTGATGATAATTTTCTTTGGCTTTGGAACAATTCTATTAATATATTGTAATAGTTCGTTTCTTCCGGAGTGAGATGATAAACCAGCTAACTCTTCAACTTGCATTTTAACATTTATTTTTTCGTTAGATATCATTACTTCTTTTGCCCCATCTTGAACTATTTTTCCCAAAGAACCAGCTGCTTGATAACATCCAAAAACAATTAAATTATTTGGATTATCTGCAAGATTTTTGAAATATTCAACAGATGCTCCGCCAACTAACATTCCAGAAGTTGCTATAATAATGCAAGGCCCGCCTTCAAGAACTTGCTTTCTCTCTTGGGGAGAACCAACTCTTTTAAGAATATCTGATAAAAAAGGATTAACATCTTGAAAAATTTGATTTCTTACGGAACTGCTTAGAAAATCTGGATAGGCGGTATGAATTGCATTAATATCCCATACCATACCATCAAGATAAACTGGAACATTCGGTAGCTCGCCAGAAGCAATTGCTTCAACAACACGGAGAGTTGTTTCTTGCGCGTGTCCTAACCCTAATTCTGGTAAGAGAATTTTTCCTTTCCTCTCTATTGTTTTTTTTGCGAGTTCAATAAATTTTTTTTCAGCTTCCTGTCTTGGTGGAAGAATGTTTTCTTTTCCACCATAGGTTGATTCAATAATTAACGTTTCAACTCTTGGAAAGTGATTAATCGCAGGATCTAATAACCTTGTTTTTGAATATTTCATGTCTCCGGTATAAACAAGATTATGCAAACCATTACCAATATTGATATGAACTTCTGAAGAGCCTAGAACATGTCCTGCATTATAAAAAGTTATTCTTATATCGGGAGTTATGTCATGAACTTCATTATATTCAAGACAAATAGAGTGTCTTACCATTTCTGTTATGTCCTCTGTTTTGTATAGGGGGGAAGCTGCTTGCTTATATGCCACTCCAATGAAATCAAGAGCGAGAAGAGCTGCAATATCTCTTGTTGGAGCAGTCATATAAACAGGGCCTTTATAACCTAGTTTGTAAAGATAAGGTATCAGAGCACTATGATCTAAATGTGCATGAGATAAGATTATTGCGTCTATAGAGTTTAAATCCCCGATTTCTGGAACATTTAGATATGGAAATTTTTCAGAACCTTCATCTATTGCAGGATTAATACCACAATCAAGAAGGATTTTTGATTTCGGTGTTTGAAGAAGAAAACAAGAACGCCCGACTTGCCTACCACCGCCAAGACAAGTAATTCTTACCCAAATATCCATCTTTTCGGAAGTCCATTCTGAATAAATCTTTTTTCCGATTTCATTTAAAAATTTTCTTCTGTAAGTGTTGTTTGCATATAAAACAGAACGAATTTTTTCAGTTATTTTAGACGGAATTGCTGAGCTTCTTTGAACAACAGGTGCCCACATTGTTGATTTTTTAATATCATTTAAAACAGAACCTTGTTTTCCGATTACTAGGCCAGGTTTTTTTGCTTCTATAATCACAACGCTTCTTTGAACATCAAAAATAATATTCGTAATACCTGCCTCTTCCGGAACAAGAGCACGAATTGTTTTTTCAGTGTCGCTCTCGGAAGCTAAAATTGATTTGTCTGCCCTTAGCTCAACTCTTTTTTTAATCTTATCAACTATCTCTTTTATTTTTGAATCTCCTGTTTTGAAAAATTCTTTGTTTTCTGTATAAAGAACTATATTTGCTCCTTCGAACATCGCATCAGTTATTAATTTTGGCAATTCTTCTTTTATATTCTTTAAAATGTCCGCCATTTTGTTTTTATTTTAGAACTTTTTTAGTTTACTTGTATTCTGCTATAATTTCTTCTGAAACAACATGTTTTATCCCTTCTTTTGAAATTGTAAAGATATCTATCCCGTTACCAGAACCAATATCTCTTTGAGTAGAAGATTTAAGACACTCTTTTGCGAGCTCAACCCCCTCTTTTAGAGTGATGTCTTTTCTATATTGCCTTTCTAATAGTCCAAGAATATACGGCATTCCTGAAGAAAAATTTGCATCATAATCTTTTACTTCTATTACGGAGCCAGAAGGTTCTATTGTATAAAGTTCTGTTGTTCCATCCTCATTAACTCCCCCTATGAGTAATCCCACAACACTGGGTATCATTGCGGGTGTTCTTATGTTCCTAAAAATCATTAAGGCAACTAAGTTTGCTGCTTCTTTTACAGTTGGGCGAGATTTTGTTTTTAATTCTTTTAATCTTAATTCTGCTGCAATTATTTTATGAGTTAGTTGTGCATCAGAAACAACTCCTGTCCAAGATGAAAGAATGTAATCGTTTATAGGAATTACTTTTTGTTCTGTTTTACTCATAACTATATTTCCTGCGGTAACTCTTCTATCTCCACCCATTACTATGCCGTCTTTACAAACAATTCCAACTAAGGAAGTGTTAGATTTTAAGATATTGTTTTGAATTTCTGCGTTCATTTTTATGAGAATAATCAAAAGATATAAAGACGCGGGGTATTTAAGTTTTATGATTTTTCTCAAAAAGACAGAATTCGGCCAACATCGACTTTTGAGATATCATTTTCTTTTTTAAGTCTAATAACATTATCAACGAATCCTTCTATTTTTTGTTCGTGACTTACAATGATTAATTGGGTAAGTTTTAATTCTTCAAAAACGTCACGCATTTTTTCTAATTGCGCCTCTGAGAAACCATCTGTCGGTTCATCAAGTATGACGATGTCTTTTGTTTTAATATTGCTAAGAATGGAATTTATTGTTTGATTAAGTGCTAACCTATATGCTAACGCAACTGCTGTTCTTTCCCCGCCGGAAAGAAAAGAATATTCCATTTCATTTTCACCCTGGATTATGAGTGGCGTAAAATTCTCGTCTAATTGCACTTCAAAAGAATCTTGTGGCATAAGCATATGAAACCATTTTCCAAATAATTTTGAGAATTCCAACCTTAGTTTTATCAAAATATTTCTTTCAGTAAAATCAATTAAGTTTATAAATTGAGAGGAGAGCCAATCTGTCAATTCTAAAAGTGCGAGAAGCTTCTTCTTTGACTCCTCTTTCTTTTTTATTTCTTCCGCCAGTGAAGAGATTTGTTTTTTTGTCAATTCAATCTCTTTTTTTAACTCTGCTAGCGAAATTTCCGAAATTTTTTCGATATTAAATGCATTCTTTAATTCGTCTTGTTTAGATTTTAGAAGATTTATGAATTTTGACAATTTAGAAGCTTCTTGTTTAAGATTTTCTATATGGTTAGATAATAAAATAATATCCTTCTCTAAAGTTTCTGTTAACTTTTTTATTTCTTCCATTCTTGTAATTGATCTTTGAATAATTATCATTTTTGTTTTTAAATTCTCGAGGTTTAACTTTTCTTCTTCGAGATTTGATAGAGTGTCTTTTTCTTTTTCCAACAAAAGTTTTATATTGGATTGTTCGTCTCTTAAAGAGTTTAATTTTTTTGTTATTGAAGATATCTCTTGTTCGGTTTTATTCAGAATATTATGTTTGTGAGTTTCTGAAACATCTTGAAGACAAGTCGGACAAAATTTCAGATTGAGGATCCTCTCTTTTTCAGAAACAAAAGAAAGCTTATTTGAGTTTAATGAATTAATTGTTGTTGATATCTCAATTAATTTTGAATTTAGTTTTTCAACTTCGCTTTTCTTAGAAAGAATTTCGTTTTTTATATTTATTAATTTTTGTTCGTCAAAATTTTCTTTTGCTTCTACAACATTTTTATTTAAATTATTAAATTCTTTTTGTAATGACAGAAGATGTTCTCTTTTTGAACTTATCATAATTTTTGTTTTCTCTATTTCTTTTTCTAACATTTCTTTTTCTTTTATTTTTTTCTCCAATTCAAAAACTTCTGTCTCTATATTTTTTCTTTTTTCTTTGTTTAGAGAAACCTCTTTTTCTTTATCAATAATTTTTTGTTCCATTGAAATTAGTGATTCGTTTATTGATTTTAGTCTTTCTTTATCAGAATCAAGAGTTTTTATTTCGCCTTGAAGAAGTTTTGCTTCTTCTTTCATTTTATTCAAAAAAATAGTTAAGTTATCTCGTATTTTTTTATATTTATCTATGCCAAAAGTATGCCTCAAAACATTTAACCTTGTTTCCGCATCTTCTGTAATAATTTGCTTCATCTGTTCTTGCGGAGTATAAACTGTAAATCTATAAAGAATGTTGTTCTTTTTTATAAATTCTGATGGGTAGTGTAAAATAGACAAAACTTTTGATTTTAATTCTGTAACTGACAATTCTTCTTTCTGTCCGTTGATAGTAATTGCTGAATAATCATTAATTACGGAATTTCCTTCTCTTTTTAATCTTCTCTCGATTATAATGTCATTATTATCTATATTAAATTCCAATAAAACTTCTCCGAAATTTGAATTATTTCTTAAAAGAAAAGAACCTTTTTGTCCAGGTTGTAATCCAAAAAGAGCATATTCTAATGCGAACAATATTGAAGATTTTCCAGAACCTATATCTCCGGAAAGAAGAGTAGAACCTGTTGGAAATTCTATCTCTTGATTTTCGTAACTCCTTATATTAATTAGTTTAATTCTTTTTATTATCATAGTCCGATTATTTTTTTGATTTCTGAGATTAATCTTTCTTCAAATATCAAAGATTTTTCATCATCAAGCTTTTCCATTTGTAAAGTTTTTAATAATGTTGGAATGAGAAAGTTGTATTTATTTGGGTTTTTTTCCTCAAATTTCTTAATTATTGCTAACTCCATATTAGAAGAATCTGTTATATCTATCTTAATTTCTGGTTCTGGCAAATGCAATTTTGAGGTGGATTTTAGAAAAGAGTATGCTTGTTGTTTTTTTACATAATCCTCTATTTTTTGGAAATCTATATCAGTACTTTTCCCTTTTTCAAGAACACCATATAGTTTTAGAATTACAATTTTGTTTTTAAGATTCTCTTTCTCTAAATTTTTTATTATCTCTTCTGTTGCGGTTAGTGCGTTTTTGATTTCAATGTTAAAAGTTATTACATCGTGTAATTTTATCTCTTCTCTCTTAATCTGCCAAAAATTTACAATACAAAAAGAACCTGCGCCGAGTTCTTCTAATTCTGAGATGTTGTTCGGAAAGATTGGACCAGAATAAACGAATTTTCCTTTTTGATATTTAATATGGAGGTGGGAGAGAGCAACGTAATCTACTTTTGGAAGAGCATCTTGATTAACTGCTTCAATTGGCAGAGAAGAAACAGCATCCTTAATCGAAGTATGCAAGAGGAGAATTTTAAATAAAGGAGAATCTTGTAATGAAATTCTTGAGAGTTCTTCAACCTCTAAAGAAGATTTTTTTCCAGGGTAACCGTAAATTGCGATGTTTTTATAGATCGTTGGTTCTAAAACTATTTTATTATTTTTTTCTTCAAAAACAGCTACATTTTTGCAAAAACCTGCTTTTTCTAAAACATCAAGAAAAGTTTTGCCAGATACAGAATAATCATGACTTCCTGCTATAAGAAAAACAGGTATATTTGCTTCTTTTAGTTTTTTAAATTCGTGAAAAGTATCTTTTAAAATATCTATTGGAGGGTATGCAGAATCAAATAAGTCGCCAGATATGAGGATAAAATCCACTTTTTCACGAATGCACTTGTCTATTGCGTATTGAAAACTTTTAAGATTTAGTTCTTTTAATTCTGGTTGTCTCCATGAACCTAAATGACAATCACCCAAATGTGCAAATTTCATAAAAACCAAAGCAAAACAAAATTATTTATAGATTATTGTAATTTATTTACACTCAATTGGTTGTGAAATTATTGCTTTTTCACATACTATTGCTTTATTATTAATAACATCAATTGGCACGATTTCTAAATTATATGAACCCGGGGGGAAATTTCTTGTAGGAATTTTAAATGGGCGCGAATATGTATTACCTGGACTTAATCCTACAGAACTACCTTCATAGAAATATTGGTTTGCCTCATTTAAAGTTGTTTTTGATGTTGAATTTCCGATTCTTATATATGCTCCTTTTACTTTAAACAATCCCTTATTTGTCAAAGATAAATGCAATATCCCTTTTTGGATGTCACATACATAATTGTTAAGAATTAAATTTATTTCTTCTTGGCAAGAGGGTTGTGATTTTGGGAGATAAACTTTTATGTATGCATAAACCATAACAGACATTACAACAGCGATTACAATTAATAATACATAACTTATCATTTCGCTGATTGCTTTTTTGTTTTGCATTTTATTTGATTGCTACAATCTCCTCTTCCCTTACTTTCTTTTTTAAAATAACATAAAAATTCTGCCCTTCAGTGATATTAAAATCAAAAGAAATATCATCAGAAAGTTTTACTTTTATTTTTTTATCTTGTTGAGGAATTTGGACTTGTGTTCTGCTGTATTTTTTTGTTGATGTTGAGATAGTGCTACCAGGAATTCCAACGCTACCGGTTTCTGTTGCGGTATAATTAATAAGATATAAATTATTTATATCTCCATAAACAACAATAAAATCTGCTTCAGGATTTAATGTCGAGTAATTTGATAGAAGTTGAGTGATGCGAGTATCTATTTCTTGTTTATTATTAGCATTGAATATTCCATTATCTATAACTTGGTTGGATTCTATTTTTATTTCTTCTGATAAATCATAGATTGCAGTTTCTGGAATTTTTTCAGTTGTTTTTTCGATATAAACTGCACTAATAGTTATAATAATAAGCGAGATTATTATTGCAGCCATAAGAAAAAATTGTCCTCTTTTATCCATAAATAAATAATATAAGATGGGTTTTTATTTATTTTGATTTGTAATTTCTTCTGGCGTGGCTTCATAATCGTTTTTATGAATAGCGGATTTAGAAAGAATTGTCCTTCCATGATAAATTATGAGTAAATCTTCGTTTTCTGATGTCGGAGTTTGAAGAATTTCTATTAGTTGATAGATTCTTGAACGATTGACAAAATATCTACCTTTTGCAGTTTTATTGCGAAGACAATATTCGAGTGTTGGTAGTTCTCTGTCTCCTAAATGTTCCCACAAATTTAGGGTTGTCTCGTTACCAGAACTTAAATCTCTTATTGATAGATTATCATCAATATCAAAATTATTGAATAGCGGTTCTTTGATTATTTCATAATTAAAATAAAAAATTTTGCCGTTGATTTCTTTTAGATGGGCGAAACGCCTACCTTCAAGCGATTTTTTTCTTGCAATATAATCTTGAACTGAATCTCTATCTCGTTTTATCATTAAAGGTGTAGGCAGGGAGTTTGCTCAAAAAACCCATTGCAGAACCCTCTTGCCTTTCTCAGTTTTGCAACCCTGAAAGCATCTTGTTTCCTGATTAGGGCTGCTCCGATCAAGGCCTGACCCGATTCACAGGAGCAAGATCGAACAGGACAAAACATCAACGTCCGGCAAAAGACTGCAAAGAGTCTTTCTCACTCGCTCCTTTAAGCTTGCCATGAAGCCCGCTTGCATGACGGCGCAGGGCTAGCGCGCCAGCTTGCCTACATCATAAAGAATAAATAATCCTTTATAAACATAATGAAAATGTTCTTTAAAATTTAATAAATTTTTAATTAAATAGTTGAAAGTTATAAAATCTGTTCTTTTATGTGTTTGACATCTTCGTCAATATAAGATTGTTTTCTTGGCTCGTAATCATCATATTCGTTAAATTCATTATATGCGAAGTTATTTTTTCTTGAGAGCAAGATTAAAAACATAAGAAGAACTAAAAGCAATATTGAATTTGAAAAAAACATAAATATTAATAACTCCATTTTTAAACGAGACGTAAAGAATATTTAAAGATTTATTTTTTACATTCTATTAATTACTGAAATTCCTAATAGAGACAGTGCGTTCTTTAAAACTTGTGAGAAAGCATCAACGAGGGCAAGACGGAATGACTCATTATCTGAGCCTATAACTTTATTTGAGTGATAAAATTCGTTAAAGGTTTGTGCAAGGTGCAAAGCATAGTTTGCAATTAAATTCGGAGAAAACGAATTAAAAGAATCTTTTATTATCGAGGGAAAAAGATTCATTTGAAGAAGAAGATTTTTTTCTAAATCGTTTATTTCGCCAATTTTGAATTGATTAAGTTTTGACTTTGATTTTTTTAGAATGTTTCTTGCCCTTGCATAAGTGTATAAAAGATAAGGGCCAGTGCTTCCCTCAAATGATAGAAATTTTTCTATATCAAAAACAATATCATTTTGTCTATAATTTTTAAGATCCCCATAGATAATTGCAGAAAGAGCTATTTTTTCTGCCCTGTCATTTAAATCTTTTTTCGCAATATTTTTTTCCCGTTTTTCAATTTCTTTTTTTGCTAAAGCAATCGTTTCGTTTAAAATATCCTCCATGAAAATAGTTTTGCCTTGTCGTGTTGAGAGTTTTTTTCCGTCTTTATCAAGATAAAGTCCGTGAGAGAGATGAATACAATTTTTTGCCCAATCAAAACCTAAAAGCTCAAGAATCTTAAATAATTGCCTAAAATGAAGATTTTGTTCAGAACCAACTTCATAAATCATTTTATCAAATTTATATTTTTTGTATCTATCAATAGCGGCAGCTATATCTCTTGTAATGTATGGTTTTGTCCCATCCGATTTTTTGATTATTACGTTTGGAAGAGAGTATTTTTCAAGTTCTATAACTAAAGCCCCTTGGCTTTTTTTGAGAAGTTTTTGTTTTTGCATTAATGTAATTACATTGTTTGCTTTTTTCCCGTATAGTGATTCTCCAGAAATTTCATCAAAATTTATATTAAGCATAGAATAAATTTTATTAAAATCTTTAATACTAAGAGCGCGGAATAATTTCCAAAGTTTTATGGCTTCTTTATTGCCTCTTTCAAGTTTTTTAAACCATTTTCTTGATTCGTCTTCCAACTCTGGAAGATTGTTTATTTTAACATAAATCTCAAAAAGATGCTTTATTGGTTCTTTTTTTAATTTTTGATAATTTCCAAATTTTTTATAAGCCACAATAAGCTTTCCAAATTGTGTGCCAAAATCTCCGAGATAGTTTATTTTAATTGTTTTGAAACCCAAAGTTGAACAAATGTTAGCAATTGAATTACCTATGATTGTTGAACGTAAATGCCCTATTCCGAAAGGTTTTGCGATATTTGGAGAAGACATATCGATTAGAATTGTTTTTCCTTTACCGATATCCGAACAGCCAAATTTATTTTTTTCTTTTTGGATTCTTTTTATAACATTTTCTGCCAAAATATTTCTGTTTAAAAAAATATTAAGATATCCATTGATTGGTTCAATTTTTTCAAATTCAAGGACATTTTTAAGTTTAGATGCAATCTCTTTTGCGATAATGTCTGGATTTTTCTTTTGAATTTTAGATAAGAAAAAGCAAGGAAAAGCAAAATCCCCTAATTTTGAATCTTTTGGGATTTCCAATAAATTAATTATTTCTTCTTTTTTTAAATTTAAAAAATGGTTTAATATTTCTGCTATTAACTCTTTCATATAAAATAAAATCATAGATAATTAATAAATCTATCTTTATAAGATTATTAATTTATTATTAAACTATCTTAATTTTGTACCGCACTCTGTGCAAAATCTCTCTTTTTCACTTATTTCTTTTTGGCATGTCGGGCAATTTGTGAGAGGAACTATCATTTTTCCGCCACAATCTGGACAGAATTTATCTTCGGGATTTCCAATCTTTGTGCATTTCTCGCATTTTGGTGGGAGCTTTTTCCTTTCAATAATTGTTTTATAACCCGGCTTACCACCGGATACAACTTTTGAAAAAGCATCTTCTATTGCGAGAGCATCTTTTCCGCTTTGAAATTTTCTTAAATCTAAATTACTTCCCATTTTTCCTCTTTTGATTTAGAATTTTATATCTTATGATATATAAATATTTTGATGGTAAAAAAATTTATGTTAGTTATCTTTGATTCACTCTTGTCTTAAAGCTTCTCGCTTACGCTGCGAGCTTTAATCCTGCGGTGAACAAAGAGCCTCTGAGGAGATTTGAACTCCCGACCCCGAGTTTACGAAACTCGTGCTCTAACCAGCTGAGCTACAGAGGCATAATATTATTTTGTGAAAATTACTTATAAATATGTTTATAAATTAGATTTCGTTGATTATCTAATGAAAAAAAAGGGGTTTGTGTTTTTGATTGGGATTTATGTGTTAATTTTTAGTATGGTTATATCTAGCGCAACGATTACATTTAATAATGTTTACCTAAATGATACGGATAATTTTTATTCAAACTATAGTGGGAATAATATAATTAATGTTAGAGTAAATGTTACAAATACTTCAAGAATAGTTTCTTTTTTTGCGAATTTTTCAAATCTAACAACCTCTTGTGGTGCTGGTGGGATTGTTAATTTTAGTTATCTAGGGGATAATATATGGAATGCTTCGTGTAATGTTGGCAACCAGGCAGCGATTTCTAATTTTGTTGGTGGGCCGATAATTGTTGTCGCAATTAATCAAACAGGAAGCGTAACAACAGATAATTCATTGAGAGTTGTTTTGTACAATTTTAGCGTTCCAGTAATGCCGCAAGGATGTCAGAGATTTGGTCCATTAACAACAAATTTTACTAGTGTTTTGGATTTTGCAAGAGTAAATTTTGTAATCCATGTACAAAATAATTTTACATGCATGATACAGCAAATGGGGGTTTCTGGGCCACCAACTCTTTCAGCAAGTTATATTGATGTAATGATAATGAATATGACTTCTGTTAATCTTTCTGATAGAGAACAAGCACAAAAATTATCAAATCTTCCTTCATATTTAAGATTAAATCTAAGCCAGCCAAAAGCTTTTCCAAACATAGTAAGAATATTTGTTAATGCATCTGCTTTTGCAGCGCTTGACACAAATACTTCAATAAAATTGTTAAATCTTCCTTTTATTACAAAGCCAAATGTTAGCGCGGATAATCCTGACGAGATATTAAATATATTATGGGAGTCAAATGGATATGACAACGGTTTTCAAGTAATCACTGGAAACCTTACTATTAATGTTTTGGGATTTAGCGAATATAATGCTACAGACATAATTGCTCCGACAATAAACATAATTTCCCCCAAATATGGAAATTATTATGCAGTTGGAACAAACAATTTTATTATTAACATATCATTGAATGGGACAGGAACAGAGATAAGCAAATTTATATTAAATATCACAAATTCAACAGGACAAGTTAATTACACAATATATAACTCAAGTATTAATAGTGCTAATTGCAAAAACATCAGTTTAGGAGGAGAATTTTATTATTGTGAATTAAATATAACATTGGCAGATGGAATTTATACAATAAATGCAACTGCTTATGATTATGGGGTGGAAAGTCCTGGAAATTATTATTCTATTTCACAAGAATTAATAGTGGATACATCATATCCAAAAATAACATTGATAAGTCCAAATGATGATGCTAAATGGGGGAGTTCAAATAGTGTAAAATTCAAATTTAATGTTAGTGATATAAAGATAGCGAATTGCACATTGTATATTACCGGAGATGCGACAAAAGAAAAAACAGATGATTCTATTGATGTTAATGATGGTGAAATAATAATAACACAATCTTTAGAGAATGGAAATTATGAGTGGTATATAAAATGCACTGACTATGTTGGAAAGACCAATTCAAGCGCGACAAGAGATTTAAAAGTAGATTATATGGATGAAGAAGATGATAGGGAGAGCGACTCGGTTGATACTTCTTCATTTTGGACAAATACATACTCTCCAACTGATGAGGCATTTCGGGTAGGATATACAAAAGAGCTTGAAAAAGGAGAGAGAGTGAGAATAAAAATTGGAAGTGAGACACATTATGTTGGAGTGATAAAAGTAAGTTCAAATAAAGTTATTATAAATGTAAGTTCAACACCTCAACAAGCAGAGTTGAGCATAGGGGAAGAAAAGAAATTTGAGGTAACGAATGACAATTATTATGATATAAGTGTGAGATTAAACAACATTATCAATAAGACAAAGGCGAATTTGACAGTATTATATCTGCATGAAACAATTATAAAAAACATAACTCAAACAGAAACTAACAAAACAACAAACATAACAAAAATTAACGAGACAATAAAAACCGAAGAAAAAATAGAGAAAACAAAAATCTCGATGAAAACAAAAATAATTTTGACAATAATTTTAATTATAATAATTGGAGCAGTTATATTTTATTATAGGGAAGAGATTTCAGAATGGGTAAGAAAAAGAAAAATAAAAATTAAAAATAACCTACATAAGCATTAGTTGTTTAATTACAAATAGGTAGTGATTTTACGAAGAAAAGAATATATATCAAAGAATTGTGTAAAGAGTATGATAAAAAGCATTAAAAAACTAATTCTTGGTGAAAAGAATAATAAATATATTTTTAACAAAAACGAGAAACCGGATGCAATTATTCTTGCGGCAGGAATGCTTGGAAGAAAAAATTTGTATCCGAAAGCGCTTATAGAATATGGTGGAAAACCAATAATTGAACATCAAATTAATTGGTTAAAACCATTTGTTAATAAAATAATAATCGCGTGTCATAAAAAAGAGTGCGAACAAATATCAAATATCGTGGGACATTATGAAGGAATTGAATTTTCTACAGAAACCAGATTATTAGGAACAGCTGGCGCGACGAAAAAAGCCGCTGAAAAATCAAAAGCAGATTCAGTTATTATCGTAAATGTTGATGACATAACTGACATTGATTTGAATGCATTAATAAATTTCGGAACAGATACTATATGCGTATCAAATCCGCGCGTCAATTTTGGAATTATTGAGACAGAAGGATTTGATATAAAACAATTTAGGGAAAAACCTATTTTGAAAAACATATGGGCGAGCTGCGGTGTTTATTATTTGAGTAAAAAGACAATTAGCAAAATGCCTGATTATGGCACATTAGAACAAGATGTTTGGCCTTATATTAATATAAGGGCGTTTAAACATTTTGGGACATGGAAGACATTTAATAGAAACTAATAATTATTTTTATTAAAATATTATATTTGTTAAGGTTAAATATTAGATAAAGCGAAGATGTGCGGTTTATAACAGATTTCTTTAAAAATTAAGAATATATAGAAATTTGATGAAAAATTTGTTAGAAGATATTTTATTTTTGCAAGTCTTTAGTTATAAGAATCATAATAGAGTTCATCCTTTTTATAAATTAGTGATTTTTTCTTTGTTTTTATTAATATTTGGATTGATTTTTTGGGTTCCTTTTATAATGTTTTTTTGTCTCTTGATGTTCGCTATAATTTTGATTTTTATTTATTTTTGGAAGAATCCTCTTGAAATTTGTGGGATAAAAATTTAAAATGAAAAATTTGGAACAATTGTCTGATTTTGATTTGGGTGGCTATAAATTTTGGTATATATTAGAGGAATTAAGAAAAGACTATAGCAGATTTGTGCATGATGATTTTCCAGATGAAGTAATTGCAGGGGCGATTCAAGGGATTAAGAATATAAGAGAGGTTTCTAAACAAGTAAGAAGTTTAGAACAAAATTCAAGAGAAGAAGCAGAAAGATTTAAACAACAAATTTTATTAGAACATTGTGGATATATTTATTTGATACATCTTATAATAGGAAGGGAAAGAGATTTTAAATTTTCTGAGATATATAATTCTATTAAAAATAAAGATATTAATTAGAGAGAGTGCGCTAAAAAGTTTGAGCAAAAAGAAAAAAAGAAAAATAAAAATTATGCAGATTATTCTGAATCTGCTGATTCTGCAGTTAATTCAGTATTTTCTGTTTGAGTTTCTTCTGTCTTAACTGGAGAAACTTTTTCAGTTGTCTTTTCTGATTTTTTTGGCCTTCCTCTTGGCATATTATTAACCTCCTCTAATAAAAAAATTAAATTAAAAGAGTATTTAATTATTGAGAAAGGCTTTTAAACTATCTAAGTAGTGCCATAATAGTGATAAATTTATTTAAATTTTTATTAATCCGAACTTTAATTATATGCTGAAACTTTTTATTTTTGATTAAAACTTACTGCATTTGATAATAAGTTCGTGTTAATTAAAAGATTAATTTTAAAAAGGCTCAGAAATTTAAGGTAAGATGTCATATGTTATGCCTGGAATGTTTCCAGTTGGGCAGATATGGAGTGTTTCAAAATTGTACCTAAGATGGGCATCTTATTTAGCCAGTGCTGTCAAAAATAAGATAATTAAGAATATTGTTAATAAAGAGATTATTTTTAATGTTTTAAATTAGTCAAAAACCAGAGTTTTTTTTGATTTTTTAGCTGTTTTTGGCTTCGTTTAATGTATCTTGTGCGAACAATAGGCACAAGATTAAGGGTTTAAGGCGCAAATGCTCTATAACCCGGGGAATTATCGAAATCTTGATACAATTTTACAAATTCTTGACGCATTTTTGAGATTATTTGCTCTCTTGACTCTTTTGAATTATCAAATCCTGCAAGCGATAGTAAAATGGCTTGTGCAAATAATGTTGCTATAAATAACCCGTTTCCCTTTTCAACATATTCTTCTTCTTCTGTTTTTTGTTCTAGATTTTCCATGATTTTTTGATGCTTTCTTAGTATTTATAGTTTGCTATTTTATAAAAATCATTAGCTATAAGTTTTTGGAAATAATTGAAAGTTTTCGCTATTTTTATAGATAGATATTAATTATTTGTAAAATTCCGTAAATTATTAAGTAAAATCCTAGTATCCATCTAACTAATCTTGGAAATAAGAGGACTAAGATTCCCAATAATATTGCGAGAATTGCAATAATTGTTAAGGATATTGCCATTTTGAAATTACCTCCTTTCAATTGTTATTAATCTTGTAAGAGTTTTGAGGTGAAAAAGATAAAAATCACTCCAAAAATAGTTATTGAAATTGCAGTATATGTTTCGGTAAGATAGTGCTCTGGGTGAATGTTTATTAGTTTTAGTGTTAAATCTTGAAATAAGTTAAAAATTGCATTGCGCCAGGCCCAGGCAATAGTGAAACCGACAGCTGCGACTATTGCAAGCCGAATTTGTCGTTTAAATTCTAATTTGAAAGTTCTTTTTACATTAAACATGGTTTTCCCTAAATAAAAGACTGGAAAACAAAACCAGTTCTTTTATAATAAAACAAATAAAAAATCAAAAGTTTTTAAGTTTATTTCCTCTTTTTGACTGGGGCTTGATAGTTTCTAACAAGCTTACCGATACCTATAACTAATACTGCCAATGGGATAAGCCATTTTGAGAGTGCGTCTAACTGAGAGACTCCAAGCAAAGGCAGGACAAGTAAGACACCGATAAGAGTTACAAGCCATGCTGTTAATTTGGCCATTTTTACCTCCTTTTTAATTTAGTTTGTGATTTTATTAAAAATTATAGGAATTTGGAGTTTATAAGCTTTTCTTTTTTTATTTTTGGTTAAATTTAATGGCCGGGTGCGTTCGGCGCTTCGCGCCTCACATATTATTGAGGTTGTATTTTTTTAATTATTCCACTTTTTTGGAATTTTGATAAGATTTTTTTTAAAATTCCATTATTTATGTGTAATAATTAATATGGAATTTTTTAAAAATTCCATATGCAATAAAGGGGTGCTAAAAGTTGTTGTTTTTTATTAAAAATTTAAGCAAAAATTGTTAAAATATTGGCATTTTTTGTAAAAATTTTATATTTTTTAAGTGTTTTTTGGTGTTTAAACAGCTGTTTAAAATTTAAATAATGGTGTTTAAAGTTTATTTTTTGGGTTTTTGCTTGTTTGTTTTTTGTTTGTTGTGTAACTTTTAAGTTGTGGTTTTTAAGGCTTAAAAAAACGAAATATTTATAAATTAGAGTTTTTTGAATATATTATGTTTGATTGGATATTTGGAAAGAGGTGGAAGAGGGTTGAGGAAGAAACAAAAAAAGGATTTAATGCAGTGAGAGAAGATATTGAAGCAATAGGAAAGTGGATAAAACATCTTGATGGGGAAGATAAACAGCTGTTTATGATTATTTCTGAATTAAAAAATGAAATAAACGCGTTAAAAAGCGAATTATTAGAGTTAAAGAATGGATTAGAGGTTGCTGAAGAAAGTCAAAAAATTGTGCCAAAATTTAAAAAATTGCCAGTTGTTGGTAAACAAACAGGTGTTGAGGTTGTTCAAAAAGTTGTTCAAACACCTGTTCAAACAGGCAATTTTTATGATATTTTTAAAAGTTTGAGTGCTAATGAGAGATTAATTGTTTTTACATTAATGAATAGTGAGCTAAAATTAAGTTATGAGGATTTGGCTTTGCTGTTAGGGAAAGAGAGAGCAACTATAAGAGGGCAGATAAATGCAATAAAACAGAAAAGTGAGGGTTTAATTGAGGAGATAATTGAAAAAAATGGGAAAAAAAGAGTGTTTATTCCAGATGAAATAAAGGTAAAATTAGCAAAATATGCAAAAGTGAGAGTTAAGAGTGAGAAAAAAATGTTAGAAAATGAGAATTTCAGTGAAAAAAGTGAAGGAGAGCAAAAAAATGAGAGTTAGAAATCTATATTAATTTGGCCTGTAAATTTTGGAGGTGAGAGTAAAAATTAAAACGAACCTAAAAAACAACGAGAATGGGGGAAGAAAAAAAAGAAACAACAAAAGATTAAAAGTTGTTGGAAAAAAACAAGAGTTTATCGGTTAAACGAAAATTTATAACTCTCTGAGAGATAAAATAGTTTGTAAAGAGGCGATTTTTTTAAGTTCGGGGGAGATTGAGAGAACAATTTTTTTGTTGTTGTGTTTGGTTTTTATGACAGGAATCCCTTTTTTAATAAGTTTTAAGACATAATCTCTTATTGAACTTTCAGTTAAGGAGAGTTTTTTTGAGATAAGAGAGTAATCGACTATAAAACCCTCTTCTTCGAGTTGATAGATTGTTGAGAAAACTAACATTTCTTGATTTGTTAGGTGCTTAAAAGTAGAACGAATGTCTTTTTTTATAGAGTCAAGAGAGTTTAGGATCTGTGAAAGATGTTCTATTTTTGATATTTTATCAATGTGTTGGATTGTCTGTCTGTTTGTCTGTCTGTCTGTTGGAACCCCATTATTTCCTGTGGAAACTTCATTATAATTGGTTATTGGGCTGTATAAATGAGATTTATTTGTTGGATTTGATAAAATAGTGGTATTTTGCGGTAGGGATTTATTTATTTGTTGGTTGTCTGTTGGTTTGTCTG
Organism: Candidatus Pacearchaeota archaeon; assembly: GCA_026414385.1. Taxonomy (GTDB): domain Archaea; phylum Nanobdellota; class Nanobdellia; order Pacearchaeales; family GW2011-AR1; genus JAOAJC01. The sequence goes on from JAOAJC010000001.1 coordinate 62,923, forward strand.
TTTGTTGGATTGAGTTTAAAGTTCGTTTAATTTCATTTATTTGTTCTTTTATTTCTTGAATCTCTATTTTTACTTTTGCAAATGCTTCTTTTATAGGATCCATAAATAAATTAGATTAAAAAGAATTAATAAGTATTGTTGTGAATTAGAATAATTAAAAATGAATTAGGGGGAATCTCTGAAGAGATTTGGGAGAGAGGAGTTTGTATTTGAGAGATTTTGTTGGTGTTTTTTATATACTTCATAAGTTTTATTAGAGAGGCGCCAGCGCTGCCTTTTTATATAATTGTTACCCTTTGGGTTCTTATTTATTTCAACAACAAGAGATTTAGATTTTAATTCAAGAAGTAAAGATTTTGTAAATTCTTCATCTCGGGCAATTTCTCGGCTGATATCTGAAGTGAATTTGGATTCTGGGGATATGGAAAAAAGATAGTGAAGGATTTGTTCTGCTATTTTATCTTTTTTTTCTTTTGATAGTTTTGGCATGATAACAAAAACTAAATAAATTATATAAATATTTAGTATTTTTGAATTAAAAGAAAAAAATAACAAAAAAGTAGAGTAAAAATAGATAATAAAATTTATAAATTTATAGAAAGAGTTTTATTTGGCCTGTATGCTCTCTGTTTTGTAGTTGGAATAATAAAATTTAGATTAGGTAAAAATGAGTTTTATAAAATACATAGAAAAGAACAAAGCTGAAGAGATAGAAAATATATTAAATCCAATTGTTAGAGAGTGGTTTTTTTCGAAGTTTAAAGAGTTTTCATTGACACAACTTTATGGGGTAAAAAACATAAATGATAGAAAAAACATTCTTGTGTGCGCACCTACAGGAGGGACAAAAACATTAACTGCTTTTTTACCAATTATTAATTATTTAGTGGAATTGGCTTTAAAAAAAGAGTTGGAAAATAAGGTTTATGCTGTTTATTGTTCGCCATTAAAAGCGTTGACAAATGATATTTATATAAATTTAATAAAGCCGCTTGAAGAGATTGGAGAGATAGCAAAGAAAAAAGGAAAAGAAATGCAGGAAATAAGAGTGGGTTTAAGGACCGGAGATAGTGAACAAAAAGAGAGACAGAAAATGACAAAAAAAAGTCCCCATATTCTTGTTACTACGCCTGAAAGTTTTGCTATAGTTATGACATCAAAAAAATTTATTGAGAATTTAAGAGGGGTAGAATATGTTATTGTTGATGAGATACACGCACTAACTAATAAAAGAGGAGTTTATTTGTCTTTAACTTTGGAGAGATTGAGTGATATAAGCATAATCGAGCCTGTAAGAATTGGATTAAGCGCGACTATTGCACCGCTTGAGGAAATTGCTCGTTTTTTAGTTGGGGTTGGTAGAGAGTGCCTTATTGCAGATGTAAAATTAATGAAAAAAGTTGAGATTGGATTAAATTTTCCAGGGGGGAACATAATTGAAGCTGAGAGCATAGAAAATCAGAGGGAACTTTATTATATTCTTGATGAGTTAATATGGAAGCATAAGACTACATTAATATTTACCAATACAAGAGCTGCAACAGAAAGAATTATTCATTATCTTGATTTGCATTTTCCTGGGAAATATGTAGGATTAATAGGTGCGCATCATTCTTCAATGAGCAAAGAAAAAAGATTTGAGATTGAAGAGAAACTAAGAAAAGGGGAGTTAAAGGTAGTGGTAAGTTCAACTTCTTTAGAATTGGGAATTGATATAGGAAGTATTGATTTAGTAATTATGTTGAGAAGTCCAAAGAGCGTTTCAAGAGCGTTACAAAGAATAGGAAGGGCGGGACATAAGTTACACGAAAACCCGAAAGGAGAGTTTTTAGTGTTGGATAGAGATGATTTAATTGAGTGCGGGGTAATGAGAAAAGGAATGATAGAGGGGAAGATTGATTTAGCAGAAATTCCAAAAAATTGTTTGGATGTTTTGAGTCAACAAATTTATGGTATGGCTATAACAAGAGTGTGGAATGTTGATGAGTTATTAAAACTCATAAGGAGAAGTTATTGCTATGAGAATTTGACAAAAGAGGACTTTTATTCTGTTATTAGTTATCTTGCAGGAGATTATGCATTAGAACACAGAAATGTTTATGCAAAAATTTGGTATGATGCTGAAAAAAAGCTTATAGGAAAAAGAGGAAAGATGGCAAGAGTAATTTATTTGACAAATTTAGGAACGATTCCAGGAGAGGAAAGTGCGAGTGTCATAATCGGTACAGGAGAGAGAAAAGGAAGCGTTGTAGGGAAGATTGACGAATCATTTTTGGAGAAAATGAAAAGAGGAGATGTTTTTGTTTTGGGAGGGAATAAATATCAGTTTTTATATGCGAGGGGGTTAAAAGCGTTTGTTTCTGCAGATGTTTCAAAAAATCCTACTATTCCTTCTTGGTTTTCTGAGATATTACCTTTGAATTTTGAGTTAGCGAAAGAGATAGGAAGGTTTAGAAAATTGGTGAAGGAGAGGTTGCAAGAGAAAGAGAGGTGTATTGAGTGGATAATGAGTTATTTATATTGCAAGAGAGAGATTGCAAATGAGATTTATGATTATTTTTGGCAACAAGATAAATTTTCTGAGATCCCTGATGAAAAAACATTAGTTGTGGAGAAATATAAGGAAAATAAAGAGTATTTAATGTTTCATAGTTTGTATGGTAGAAGAGTAAATGATGTATTAGCAAGAGCTTATGCCTATGCTGCTGCAAGATTAAAGCATAGAGATGTAGAAATAGGTGTTGGCGATAATGGGTTTTATATTGCTGGTGAAAGTTTGGATGAAAATAAAATAATAAATTGGGTAAAATCAAAAGATTTGGAAAAAATAGTAAAAGAAGCTATTGAAAAGACAGAAATTTTAAGAAGAAGATTTAGGCATTGTGCTGCAAGAGCTTTAATGATATTGAGAAATTATAAAGGGAGGGAGAAAAGTGTTGGAAAACAGCAAGTGCATAGTGAGTTTTTGTTTGTTGCTGTAAAAAAATTAAGTGATGATTTTCCAATATTAAGGGAGGCAAGAAGAGAGGTAATAGAGGATTTAATGGACATAAAAAATGCAAAAAAAGTATTAGAATGGATTGAGAGAGGTGAAATAAAGATAAAAATAAAAAAATTACCTTTGGTTTCGCCGTTTGGTTTAAATTTGAGTTTGCAGGGAAAGAGTGATTTAATTAAAATGGAAGATAGAGTGAGTTTTTTAAAAAGAATGTATGAGATACATATGAGAACAATAAATAATAAAGAGGAATTTAAAATTATATAATTTATATTTTTGAGAACAATAGATTTTATTAAGAGGATTAATAAATAAGAAAAGATGAGTGTTGATAGAAATTTGGTTGGGAGAAGAGAGTATGTTTCTCCTATTTATACAGCTAATGTGAGTAATGGGGGAGGTTTAGATGAGAGAGATGATTTTGAAAATTGGTTAAGAGACGAAAAAAATAGTTTAGGAAAAAATTTGAGAGGGGAGTATGAGTTTATTGGATTGGATGGGATTAGGTGTAACATAGGAATTAAGATATTAAGAGGGGGAGAAAATTATAAAAAAATTATTAAGATAAGATTTATGCCTAATAGAGGACAGATTCCTGAGGAGTTAGAAAAACAATTAGAGAAAAGAGGATATGTGTTAAAATAAAAAGTTTTAATTGAAAAGAAAAAAAAGATTTTAAGATTAAAAGTATAAATAGGTTTTTTGATAAAAATTTATCAAAACTATAGAAGGATTTAATTAGTAAAAATTGATTTTGTTTTTATGGAAGAAATTATTAATGAGGAAGAAGGAACAAAAATAAAATTTGTTGGAAAGTGTTTATTAATTGAGAAATTAAAAAATTTAAACAAAAAAAGAAAGAAAATAGAGAGAGTGTTGGTTGTTGGGGATTTGCATTTAGGTTTTGGAGAAATAATAGGTATATTTGGAATAAATGTCGGAAGAGAGATGTTTAATAATATAATAGATGAGATGAGCGAGGTTTTTAGAAAGATAGGAAAAGTTGATAAAGTTATTCTTTTGGGAGATATAAAACACGATTTTGGAGGAATTTTAAGACAAGAGTGGAGTGATGTTATAAAGATGATTGATTATTTAAAAGAAAAATGTAAAAAAATTATTTTAATAAAAGGAAACCATGACAATTTTTTGAAAAAGATTGTTAGAAAGAGAAATTTAAAGATTTATAATTATTATTTTTATGAGGGTTTTTTCTTTTGTCATGGGGAGAGAGATTATAAAAAAATATGGGATAAAAAAGTAAAATATCTTATAGTTGGACATGGACATCCTGCCATAAAATTAAAAGAGAAGAAAGGAAATAAGGTTGAGAAATATAAGTGTTTTCTTGTTGGTAAAATAAGAGGAAAAAAAATAATAATTATACCTTCATTTGCAGAATATTATGTTGGAAGTGAGCCAAGAGAAGGAGAGATTATTTTGGCTTGGAATATTAATTTTTTGAATTTTGTGGTTTATGTTGTTGGGGAAAATTTAGAAGTATTAAATTTTGGTTTATTAAAAAATTTGTGAAAATAAAAATATTTTATTTGTTTTGTGGTTTGATAGAAGGTAGTGGAAAATGAGGTGGGAGGTTGAGAGTATCTTCAAGTTCAAAAGCTTTTGAGGCACATTTTCTTAATATAAAATTAAAAAGTGGCAGTTTTATGTCTTCTGGAATCTGTTTTTTTTCCCATGATTTTGAGATATTTTCTGCTTCTTCATTTGGAGAAGCAAAAATTATTTTTCCTTTAAGAAGAACTTCTCCAAATTGATTTTGTTTTTCTGATTTTGTGAGTTTTTTATCTTGTTGTTCTGATTTAAAATATTCAACCGAGAAAGTAAAAGAGATTTTTATTGCTTTAAAATTATTTTCGTTTGGAATATCTTCTTTTTCTATTTTTGAGATGTCTATATTTGTGTTAAGAGAAAAATTTGAAGAAAAATCTTCTTCTTTGTTTGCTGATATTTTTGTGAAATAAAATTTTATAAAGTTCATAATAATTATGTTTTTTTGAGGTTTTTAAAGATTTATATAAATAATTAAGAAATATCTTCTTCTGAGATAACAACAAAATCGCCTATTGCGATAATTGTGTTATACGGGACGAGATATTCTTTTCCTGTTGATTCTATATTAAGAGATTTTATATATTGTGTAGGGTCTTTTAAAACAATTTGGAGAAGTTCACCTGTTCTTGTTTCAAATGTAACATCTTTAACAACTCCTAAACGCTTACCATCTTTTGTAACAACAAGTTTACCAATAATATCTTTTAATGGTTTTTTATCAAGTGCCATGATAATTTAAAAAAAAATGAATATATAAGCTTTTCTCTATTTTTGAGATAATAAAAATTTTATATTTTTTGTTTAATTTTTATTGTTTGGGAGTGTGACCCTTTTGTTTCTTTTGGAAAAATAAAAGGATTTAAAAAGAAAATATAGAAAGAAATTTGATTTTTTAATTTTTATTTTTAAATATTTATGTTATATAATATATATTATATAATAATTATTTATTATTTAATATAAAAGTTCGTTTTTTTATTTTTAGTTTAAATTTTATTTTTTAATTTATTTTTTATTTTTATTTTTTATTTCTATTAGAAGAGATGGTGTGAGAGATTTTTTGTTTTATTTTTTCCATTGGAAATAGAGGTTAGAATATAGATAAATTTAAAATTAAAATTTTTGTAGATATAAGTATTATTTAATTATAAAAAAGAGGTTTGGAAAATGGATAAATTGGATAAAATTTTTGAGTCGTTTATTGGGGAGAGTTTATTTAGTGATAAGAAAGTGCTTCAATCACAATATACACCTGAGATAATTTCCCATAGAGATGAACAAATAGAGACAATAGCATCTATTTTAGCTCCTGCGTTAAGAGGGGAAAGAGGAAGTAATCTTTTTATTTATGGTAAGACAGGAACAGGAAAAACTTTGACTGTATTGTATGTTGGTAACAAGCTTCTTGGAAAAATAAAGGAGTTGGGAAATGTAAATTTAAAAATAATTTATATAAATTGCAAATCAAAAAAAACTTCTGATACTGAGTATAGAATACTTGCAGAATTAATAAAAGAACTTGGGGGAAGTGTTCCTGCTACTGGTTTGCCAACAAGTGATGTTTATTCAAAGTTTGTTGATTTGGTTGATTCTGAAAAAAGATTAGTTTTAATAATTTTAGACGAGATTGATTGGGCAATAAAAAAAATAAGTGATGATTTTATTTATACACTAACAAGATTAAATTCAGAGTTAAAAAGAGCGCAGATAAGTATAATAGGGATAAGTAATAGGCTTGATTTTTTAGATAATTTAGATCCGAGAGTTAGAAGTTCGTTGGGTGAGGAGGAAATTTTATTTCCACCTTATAATGCAATTCAATTACAGGAAATATTAAAAACAAGAGCTGAAAAAGCTTTTAAGGAAGGAGTTTTGGAAGAAGGGGTAATTGCAAAATGTGCAGCTTTTGCTGCGAGAGAACATGGTGATGCGAGAAGGGCTCTTGATTTATTAAGAGTTGCAGGAGAGATTGCTGAGAGGGAGAATTGTAAAAAAATAAGTTTAGGACATATTGATGCTGCAAATGAAAAGATAGAGAGGGACAAAGTAATTGCTGCTGTTGAGAGCGTGCCAAAACAATTTCAATTAGTTTTGAGTGCAATTATAGAATTAGAAGAAAAGAAAAAAGATGAGGGAATTTATACAGGGGATGTTTATAATTATTATCAAGAAATATGTAAAAAAACAAAAAATGAAATTTTGACACAAAGAAGGGTTTCTGATATTATTGGGGAGTTTGATATGTTAGGAATAATTAATGCAACTGAGATAAGTAAAGGAAGATATGGAAAAACACGAGAGATAAAGTTAATGTTAAGTCATGACATAAAAGAAAAAGCAGTAGAAATTTTAAAAAAATCATTGGAGATGTAGAGTAAAAATGAAAGAAGAAATATTAAAAACAATAAAAGAAAAAGGAATTTTAATTGAGAAAGAGTTATTTGATTTGTTATATGGTTTTGAGGATATAAAAGAGGCAAAAAATTTTATTGAACAATTGGAAAGATATTCTGGACAAAAAATAATAACAAAATCTGTTTTGAATCAAAATATAGAGTTTGTTAAAAGTATAGTTAATAATCTTAGTGAGGAAAAATTAAATTTAATGCAGAATATTTTTGTTAAATTGGGAATTAGTTTAGAAATAAGAAAAGAGAGTTCTGTTGTTAGAGATGGTTTTATAGAAGTTGAGAAAAAAAAATTTGATAAGTATGTTCCAAGATATGAGGTGATTTGTGCAAATACAAATGAGGGAAAGAAGTTAGAGGTTGCTGATTTTGTAGGCGGTTTTAGAGCAAGATATCAACAATTACAGAGAATTTTGATGCAGAGGAATGAGTTACAGAATTTAATATCAATAGGAAAGATTTCATCGCAAAGGCAGAATATAAGTATAATTGGCATTGTAACAGAAAAGAGAATAACAAAAAATAAAAATTTAGTAATTAAATTTGAGGATTTAACTGGAGAGATTGTTGGTGTTGTAAAATTAGACAAAGAAGAGGTTTTTAAGAAAGCAAGAGATTTACAATTAGATGATGTTGTTGGCGTAAAGGGGGCTGGAAACAAAGATATGATTTTTGTTTTTGACATAATCTATCCAGATGTAGCAATATCGGAAAAAGTTAAGTTTGAAGAGGATATTTCTATTGCTTTTTTGTCTGATTTGCATGCAGGAAGCAAAATGCATTTAGGTAAAAATTTTGAGAAATTTCTTTCTTGGATAAATAGCGAGAATGAGTATGCAAAAAAAATAAAGTATTTGTTTTTTGTTGGAGACAATGTTGATGGGGTTGGAATATTTCCTAATCAAGAGAGCTTTTTAGAAATTAAGAGTATAAAAGAACAATATGGGTTGGTTGTGGATTATTTAAAAAAAATACCAAACCACATAACCATCTTTATGTGTCCTGGACAGCACGATGCTTCAAGAGTTGCTGAGCCACAACCAGCAATAGAAAAAAAATATGCAGAAGAGTTATATAAGCTTGATAATTTGGTATTGGTAACTAATCCTGCATTGGTTAAAATTTTTGAGGGAAAAAAAGAGTTTAAGGTTTTGATGTACCATGGGGCGAGTATTCATGGTTTTATAAATGAGATACAAGAGTTGAGAGAGAGCAAAGCACATAGTACTCCTGCAAGGGCGGTAAAAGAAATGTTAAAAAGAAGACATTTGGCTCCAACACATTCTTCTGTGAGTTATATTCCAAATCCAAATGGTGATTTTTTAGTAATAAACGAGGTTCCAGATATATTGGCAACAGGGGAAGTTCATAGATTGGATATAGAAAATTATAATGGGGTTTTGATAATAACTGGTAGTTGTTGGCAGTCACAAACTCCTTTTGAAGAGAAAATGGGAAATGTTCCTGATCCGTGCAAAGTTCCGGTTTATAATCTAAAAACAAGAGAATTAAAAATTTTTGATTTTTGGGATGAAAAATGAGGGATAAATAAAAAATTGGTTAGGAAGAAAATTAAGTAAAAAATAAGTGGGGTAACTAAAAAATGAAAGGAAAAATAAAAAAAGAACAGATTGAAAGAATAAAAGTTATAACTCTTGATGGTGATGGTTGTTTATTTTCATATGACGGGAAAGAAATCAATAGTAAGTTTCATTCGAGTTGGGATGCTTTGGGATATGCATATGGATTAAGTGAGAGATGGGAGAAAAGGACAGAAAGATTTTATGGATATAAAAAAGAAGACGATGATTGGGCAAGATTGGATGTTAGAGATTTGAAAGGAAGAAAAGTTGATGAGGCATTAAAAATTTTATATCCTATCCCTTATTGTAAGGGGGCAAGAGAGTTTGCAGAAGCAACAAAGAGAATATTTTATAGGGGAATCTTGTCTAGTGCGGTTGATTTAGTTGCAAGAAAAGCTTATGAGGAGTTGGAATTAAATTTTGTTTTTTGTAATGTGTTAAATATAAAAGAAGGGAAATTTCTTGGAACGCATGGACATATTGTTCCTTTATGGAAAAAAGCTGAGAAAATAGAGGATATATGCAGGATGTATAATATAACAAGGAAAGAAATATGCCATATTGGTGATAATATAAATGATTTGAGTGTTGGCCGAGAAGTTGGGTTGTTTATTGCACTAAATCCAAAGAGAGAAGAAGTTAAAAAAGCAGCAAATTTTGTTGCGTGTAATTTTTTTGAAATTATGGAGGTGTTTGAGTTATGAATACAGAAGAGTATTTTGATATGATCAACAAAAAAGTAAATGAGTGTTATGAAGTAGCAAATAGGGCAAGGGCAATCGGAATCGATCCTGTCGCAAAAGTTGAAATTCCAATTGCAACATCATTGGCAGAGAAAGCAATAGGGTTAATATCAACAATCTATCCTCAATTAAATGACAAAAAAATTGTTGATAGAATAATTGAGTTGGAAAAAGAGCATGGACAATTAAATATGGCTGTTCCGTTTAAGATTGCTGAGGAGATAGCAAAAGAAAAATATTGTAGGTTTTCAAGTTTGTTAGAGGCGATTGATGCTGGAATAAGAGTTGGGTTTTCTTATATTACTTTAGGTGTTGTAAGCAGCCCAATAGAAGGATTTACTGGATTAAAATTGGGTGTAACAAGAGATGGGAAAGAGTATTTTAAAGCATATTTTTCTGGGCCGATAAGAAGTGCTGGAACAACTGCATCTTGCGTTGTTTTAATGCTTATTGATTATTTAAGGGAGATATTTGGTTTTGCAAAATATGATGCAAGCGAAGAAGAGGTAAAGAGATATGTTATTGAGAATTATGATTATCATGAGAGAGTTAATAATCTGCAGTATTTACCAACAGAAGAAGAAATTATCTTTTTGGCAAAAAATATTCCTATTGAGATAACTGGTGAGGCTAGCGAGGATAAAGAAGTTTCTAATTATAAAGATTTGGAGAGGGTTGAGACAAACTTCATAAGGGGGGGAATGTGTTTAATCTTTTCAGAAGGGTTAGCACAGAAAGCACAGAAAGGATTGAGATTATTAAAAGGCGTAAAAGAAAAAGGTTTTCAGACAACTGGATGGGATTTTTTGGACGAGTATATTCAATTACACAAAAAAAGAGAGAAAGGCAGCGGGGATACAAGTCCAACTTATATAAAAGATTTAGTTGCAGGTAGGCCGATTTTTAGTCATCCATCAAGAAGTGGAGGTTTTAGGTTTAGATATGGCAGGACGAGAATAAATGGCTTTTCTGCTAGCGCAGTTCATCCTGCAACTATGGCTATAACTGGTTGCTTTTTGTCTCTTGGAACGCAATTAAAAATAGAAAAGCCAACAAAGGGTTGTGCTTTGGGTGTGTGTGACGAGATAGACGGACCAATTGTAAAATTAAAAAATGGAAGCGTTAGAAAGTTAAGTGATTTTGAGGAAGCAAAAAAAATTTATCAGGATGTTATAGAAATAATATATCTTGGGGACATTCTTTTTACATTTGGTGATGTTGCAAATAGAAATTATGAGTTGATTAGGCCAGGATATGTTGAAGAGTGGTGGGAGTTAGAGCTAAAGAAGAAGATGGGTGTAAAGAATCTGGGGTTTGACAAGAGAAAAGTTAGTTTTGAACAGGCTGTTGAAATATCAAAACAATATAATTTGCCTTTACATCCAAGTTATATTTATTTTTGGAAGGAGATAAATTATGAAGATTTATTAGGGTTAATAGATTGGTTAGGTAGCGGGAATATTGTTGATGGGAAGATTATATTGCCATTTTCTTTAAAGGATAAAGAGAGGTTCGCAAAAGGAAAAAGGGCGCTTGAATTAATTGGTTGCGAGCACAAGGTTGTTTTTGAAAATGTTGTTATTGATGAAAAAGACACAAAGGCAATTGCCATTAATTTAGGGATAGATATTATAAATTATAAATTAAGTGAGGAGGTTAGTCGGATTGAAAAAATAATAAGAGAGAATAATGGAATGGGAGTATTGGAGATTATAAATAAAATTTCAAAGTATAAAATAAAGGATAAATCTGGGACATTCATCGGGGCGAGGATGGGCAGGCCTGAGAAGGCAAAATTAAGAAAACTCGTTGGAAGTCCCCATGTTTTGTTTCCTGTTGGCAGGGAAGGTGGGAGATTAAGAAGTGTGCAAGCAGCTTATGACATCGGGTATGTTGAGGGAGAATTTCCAATTTATTTTTGTCAAAAGTGTGGCAAGGATTGGATTTATCAAAAATGCGAGGTTTGTGGGGAAAGTTGTGTTAGGAAGAATTATTGTAATATTTGTGAAAGTGTTGTGGGTGAGGAATGTGAGGAACATGGTAATATGGCTCTAATTGAATTTTCAAAAAGAAAAGTTGATATAAGGTATTATTTTGATAGTGCGAGGAAATTGCTTGGAATAAGAAATGAGGAAGTTCCGCTTGTAAAGGGTGTGAGGGGTACAACTAATGCAGACCATAGTTGCGAGAGTTTAGCAAAAGGTTTGTTGAGGGCAAAATATAATTTAAATGTAAACAAAGATGGAACGATTAGATATGATATGACTGAGATGCCAATAACTCATTTTAAACCGAAAGAGATAGGGACATCTATAAAAAAGTTAAGAGATTTAGGATATATAAGGGATATTTATGGTAAAGAATTAGAAAATGATGAACAAATTCTTGAACTTTTTCCACATGATATTATTTTGCCGTCATGTCCAGATAGTTCTGACGAGAGGGCTGATGATGTGTTCAAAAAAGCAATGGATTTTGTTGATGAAGAGCTTGAGAAGTTATACAAGGTTGATAGGTTTTATAAAATTAAATCAAAAGAAGATATGATCGGAGCATTATTTGCTTGTATGGCTCCGCACATATGTACTGCAACTGTCGGGAGATTAATCGGGTTTTCAAGAACACAGGTTTTTTTGGCGAGTCCATATATGCATGCTGCGATGAGAAGGGATTGCGATGGCGATGAGGCAGCTATAATGTTATTAATGGATTTGTTGTTAAATTTTTCAAGAAAATTTTTGCCTTCACATAGAGGCGGGACACAAGATGCTCCTCTTGTGTTGAATACAAAAATAAAAGCTGGCGAGGTTGATGATCAAATTCTTGATTTTGAGACAGGTGAGTATCCTTTGGAATTGTATGAATTGGCAGAACAAGGAAAGCATTCTTCTGAGGTAAAAGTTGAAAATGTGAAAAAGAGATTAAAAGACGGGATAAATCCTTTTGAAAATTTACATTTTACACATGATTGTTTTGATATAAACAAAACTGTTGTGAATACAGCGTATAAATCTTTGCCGACAATGCAAGAAAAAGTAAATCTTAACATGGTGTTGGGGGAAAAAATAAGGGCATTAGACATAGCTGATTTTTCAAGATTAATTATTGAGAGACATTTTATAAGAGATATAAGGGGAAATTTAAGGAAGTTTTCAATGCAGGAATTTAGGTGTGTTAATTGCAATAGTAAATTTAGGAGGCCTCCATTGGTTGGAAAGTGTACTTCTTGTGGGGGAAGATTGATATTCACAATTTCAGAAGGAAGTATTTTGAAATATATGCAACCTGCCTTGGAATTGGCGAGAAAATACAAGGCGAGCAGTTATTTGTTAGAGAGTTTAGAATTAACAGATGGATATATAAAAAGTATTTTTGGAAGAGAAAAAGAGAAACAAGAAAACATAAGTAAGTGGTTTTAGTGGCAAAATAAAAACCATTGAATTGATTAATGTGTTAAAAGATAGGGTTCTGTTAACTTAATGTTGATTAATATTTGTTTTAACTAAATGTTTTCTAAAATTCAAAAGCAGATTTGCAAGTTTCTTTTTGTCATTATTCGCAAAGTGAGTGTAGATTTGCGTTGTTTTCAAGTCTTTATGGCCTAAAAGATGTGAATGTATCAAAATATCAGCGCCAGATTCTAATAGATGAGTCGTAAAGCTATGCCGCAGTGTATGTGGTGTAATTTTCTTCTTTAGCTCTGCTTTTTTGGAAGCGGATTTGACAATTTGTTGGATTGTCCTCTTGTTGTATTTTCCTGATTTTTGAGAAATAAAAATCAAACCTTCTTCATCAATTACATACATTTTCAGCATATAAGTCATTTTATGAAGAAATACTATTCGTTCCTTATCTTCTTTTGCAGTTTTTAAGTGTATTATCTCTCTGTCAAAATCAATGTCTTCCTATTTAAGATTTCTTACCTCATTCAGACGCAAGCCAACATAATAACAAGCTTATGCTTTAAATTATTTGTAGCATTAATCATTTTGATTATTTTCTCTTTACTTAAAACTAATGGCAATTTCATGGATTTTTTGGAAAGCGGCAACTTTTCTTTGAATTTTGCATTCAAAACATTCGGTAGAAATGATCTACTTTATGATTTATTAAATAAAGATTCTTAAGTCTTGTTTTAAGTTTAATGCTTCTAATATTTTTTAGGATTTTTATACTAAACGCAGATCCAACTAAAGACTCTGTTATAAGGTATACTAATAGGGCATAATTTAAACAAAAATCGTTTAGGAAAGGGATTTTAGAGGGCTTTTTTGAAAAAGATATACTTTTAAATAATAGTTTTGAATAGAGGCTATCATTTTATAAGTAAAACGACAATTCTTTTCCTACCCCCGATATTAACAAAATGAACTTTATAATTCTTAAATAAGGATTTTTTACATATTTTTTTTAGACTTTCCCTATCATGTAAGTAATTATTAACCTTAAGTCCATTTATAATGTTTGGTACAATTCTACCATATTTTCTTATATTCTCTTTTGCCCATTTTGTCTCTCCATTTGGCAACTCCATTATAGCTATTCCTTTTTGTTTTAATACTCTATAAATTTCATTAATCGTATTTATTTGAT
>JAOAJC010000020.1 GCA_026414385.1 Candidatus Pacearchaeota archaeon
GTAAATGTGAGGTATTTTGAGAAATTTACTCCCCTTTTCTCTAAGGCCTTGCCCAGTTTTTCTAATTCCACCAATAACTTTAATAATATTCACTTTTTCCAATCGCCGCATCCGCAAAAAATTACAATTACTTTCTTACCATAGCAAACAAATCTAAAAACACTAAAATAGTTTTGATACTATTAACATATTACTCCCACACAACAAACAATATAAATTATTAATTCTCATTCTTTTTATGGAAAAAAGCGAAAAGAAAAAAAAGCATGAAGAATTAATTTCAGAATCAAAAGCTTTCTTTGATAGTCATAAAAAAGAAATCAGAGAATCAATTCGCCCAAATGAACCGCAAGTTAGAATTGATTTCTCGCTTATTTCAGCTTTTTCTCCCGAACTCGCAGAAAGCATAATAGAATCTCCAGAAGAAACAATTTCAATAATGGAAACAGCCCTCGAAGAATCTTCCCTACAACTAGGCAAAAATCGCAGGATAAGATTTGAAAATTTGCCTAAAAGCGTTTTTGTTAGGATCAGAGAGATTAGAGCAAAACACTTAGACCAATTGTTATGGATAGAAGGAATTGTTCGTCAAGCATCTGATGTAAGGCCACAAGTAGTTAATGCAAAATTTGAATGTCCTTCTTGCGGAGCGATTTTGTCAGTTTTGCAAATTGATAAAAAATTTAGAGAACCATCAAGATGTAGCTGCCAATGGAAAGGCCCTTTCAAAATTATCTCAAAAGAAATGGTTGATGTTCAAAGATTAGTTATGGAAGAATCACCTGATACTTTAGAGGGCGGCGAACAGCCAAGAAGAATAACTGTCTTTCTAAAAGAAGATTTAGTTGATCCAAAAATGGAAGAACGCACAACCCCAGGAAGCAAAATAAAAATATTTGGCATTTTAAAAGAAGTCCCAGTTCCATTGCAAACCGGTTCTATCTCAACAAGATTTGATATAGCAATAGAAGCAAATAACATCATTCCAATGGAAGAATCTTTTGAAAACTTGCAAATCAGTGAAGAAGAAACAAAACAGATTTTGGAATTAGCTGCCTCGCCAGATTTATTTAAAAGATTGACTCAGAGTATAGCCCCGAGCGTTTATGGCTTTGATAGAATAAAAGAAGCTCTTTTATTTCAATTATTCGGGGGAATTAAAAAAATAAAATCAGACGGAGGAACAACAAGAGGCGACATTCATGTGCTACTTGTTGGCGACCCGGGCGTAGCAAAATCAGTTGTTTTAAAATTTATTTCGTCAATCGCCCCAAAAGGAAGATATGTTTCTGGAAAATCAGCAACATCAGCAGGACTAACAGCAACAGTTGTAAAAGACGAATTTCTTAGAGGATGGTCGTTAGAAGCAGGAGCAATGGTTTTGTCCAATAAAGGACTTGTCTGTATAGACGAGATAGAAAAAATGAACGAACACGATAGAAGCGCAATGCACGAAGCACTAGAACAGCAAACAGTTAGCGTAGCAAAAGCAAATATTCACGCAACATTGCGAGCAGAAACAACGGTTTTAGCAGCAGGCAATCCAAAATTAGGAAGATTTGACCCCTACACCCCAATACCAGCACAAATAGACATCTCACCAGCATTACTTTCAAGATTTGACATAATTTTTGTTATTCGCGATTTGCCAAACAAAGCACAAGATGAAGCAATAGCATCACATGTCTTAGAAGAACACAGACAAGAAGTCATAAGAGAAGCCATAGAACCAAAGTTTTTAAGAAAATACATATCCTACGCAAGGCAAAAAATAAAGCCACGTCTATCAAAAGAAGCAATGGAAGAAATAAAAGAATTTTATGTTAAACTTAGAAATCAATCAACAAAAACAAATTCTAATGATGCAATTAAACCAATTCCAATAACAGCAAGACAATTAGAAGGAATAATTAGATTAGCAGAAGCATCAGCAAAAATAAGGTTAAGTGACGAAGTAAATAGAGATGATGCAAAAAGAGCAATAGAACTATTAAAATTCTCGCTCTCACAAGTGGGTTATGACGAAGATACAAAAACATTTGATATTGACAAGATAACAACAGGGATTACTTCATCAAAACGGGGAAAAATTTTGCTTGTTCGTGATACGCTATACCAATTAGAAAACAAAGTTGGTAAACTAATTCCAATTGAAGAGTTGCAAAAAGAATTGGCTAATCAAATCTCTCTTCCCGAATTGGAAGACGCGCTCTCACACTTAATTAAATCAGGAGATTTTTTTACTCCAAAACCAAAATATATTCAACGAACAGGATAAATACACAATCAAATTAGCATTGTTATAATATATATTGAAATAGCAATAAATACTAAAAACAAAAAACATACAAAAAACTATAATCAAAAACAAAAAATGCCAGAAGAAACATCTTTCAAAAGACATGTTGCATACAAACTAAAAATAGGAGATATAATATCAGGTAAGCCATTAATGGAAGGTGAACGTTTTAAATGTTTAGAAACAAACAATAAACAAGTTGTAAGAGTAAATTTAATCGCAAACATTATAGACAAATTTATCCAAGAAGCAGAAGACAAAAAATATGCCTATCTAACATTAGATGATGCATCAGGACAAATAAGAATTAAAGCATTTGGCGATGACATAGAGAAATTTTCTACGCTTAATCAAGGAGACACAATTTTAGTAATAGGACTAGTAAGAATTTGGAATAATGAAATTTATATAACCCCTGAAATAATAAAGAAAAAAGAACCACTCTTTCTTCTTATTAGAAAAATGGAAATAGAATCATCACAAACAAAAACCCCGACAAAAGAAGAAATTCTTGCTCTTAAAGACAAGCTCCTTACCCTAATAAAAAATGCTGAAAAAGACGGGGGAATTAACACAGAAAACTTAATTTTAGAGCTAAAAGAACCACCAGAAATAATAAATCAAGAAATTAAAAAATTGCTTGAAGATGGCATAATTTACGAACCTCGCCCAGGTAAAATAAGATATCTTGGATAAACCCATTCAAACAAAAAGCAATCCTTATAAACACCTCTTTATCAATTTTATTATGGAAAGCTATGAACAATTATTAAAGGAAGCGTACGCAAAAGTAAAAGTCGTAAAAATAAGTTCAGAAAGGTTTGAAATACCAAAAGCAAAAGGATTTATCTCTGGTAAAAACACAATTATCACGAATATCACTCAAATATCAGATTATTTAAGGCGCCCATTAGAACACATAATTAAATTCTTACAGCAACAATTAGCAGTTTCTGGAAAAATGGAATCAGATAGATTAATTTTAAACACAAAATTAAACTCAGAAAAAATCAATCAAAAAATTCAAGAATATGCAAAAGAATATGTTCTTTGTACAGAGTGTTCTAAACCCGATACAGAGATAACTACTGAAAAAGGCATTAAATTTAAGAAATGTCTTGCTTGCGGAGCAAAATCCCCTGTTAAATCATAATGATATCCATCAAAATACACCACTCTTATAGAAAAGTTGTTGCAGTTTGTGATTCTGAAATTATAGGAAAAAAATTTGAAGAAAACAACAAACAATTAGATTTAAGAGAAAGATTCTTTAAAGATAAAGAATTTACAAAACAAGAAGCAATAAGCATTATGAAAAAATACGCAAAAGAGGACGCAACATTTAACATAGTTGGGAAAGAATCAATAAGTGCAGCGATTGAAGCCAATATAATAAATAAAAAATGTGTTATGAGAGTTAAAAACATACCTTTCGCGCTATCATTATTATAAAAAAATGGAACAAATTTATATTCAAAGACCAAAAGAAATTCTAAAAAATCTACCTTTATTAGAAAAAAAATTAAACGCAAAAATAACAATCAAAGGAAAAAACCTCACAATCCAAAGTTCATCTCTCAACGAATACGAGGCTTTTCAAGTTTTTAAAGCAATTAACTTCGGCTTTCCCATCAAAAAATCACTTCTTTTATTAAATGAAGACTATCAATTTGTTACGATAAAAATTAAAAGTTACACAAAAAGAAGATTAACCGACATAAAAGCAAGATTAATTGGAAAAGAAGGAAAAACAAAAAGAGCAATAGGGAATATTTCTGGTTGTGACATTATTATTAATGAAAAAGAAAATGCAGTAGGAATTTTAGGTTTAACAGAAAATGTTGATGCAACGATAACAGCAATAACCTCATTAATAAAAGGCGCAAAAGAATCAAACATTTATGCATTTTTAGAAAGAATGAATCGTCTAAGAAAAAAAGAGTTTGATTTAGGATTAAAACAAGAAAAACAAACCAAAAAAGATAATGCTTAAATAACCGATTTATTTCAAATTTCTAAGTCCCCTTAGCTCAGCCGGTAGAGCGCGTGGCTGTTAACCATGAGGTCGGAGGTTCGAGTCCTCCAGGGGACGTGTTTATTAAACAAACTTATAAACCAAAAATCCTAAGATTATTAATCCAATCAAAATGCCTATAACCCACCACATTATTCTTTGTTTTCTCTCTCGCTCTTTTCTTTCATAATAATTTTTATACGCCTCTTCAATCTCATTTTTTCTCTCGTTATCCAATTTATAATTAGTATTTTTGTCATACCTAAACCCCTTCAAACCGCCACTATAAACTTCTTCTGCCATTTTTATAATACTCATCAAATAATTATAAAGTTTATCATAAATTACCAAATAATCCCACCACTTTGTTTATTAACAACACTATTTTCTATACACGGACAAAAATCTAACTATACAAAATATGTTTTTATACTATTATTTATTATATTAAATTATGAAACAAAAAACAGTTTTATTAGCTCTCTCTGGCGGAGTAGATTCAAGCGTAGCTGCCCTTCTCCTAAAAAAACAAGGATATAAAGTTATAGCAGCGTTTATGAAAAACTTTTCCCAATCAAAAAATCCGCTCACAGGGGAATGTTCATATATTCAAGAAAAGAAAATGGCTCAAAAAATTGCATCTATATTAAACATTAAGTTTGTTGTCCTTGACTTTGAAAAACAATATCAATCGCAAATAATAAAGCAAATGTTTGAGGCATATAAAAAAGGTTTAACTCCAAATCCAGATGTAGAGTGCAATAAAAAAATAAAATTCCCTCTCTTATGGAAGATTGCAAAAAAGAAATTCAACGCAGATTTTATAGCAACAGGACATTATGCAGGAATCAAAAAAACTCCTTCTGGCTATTATCTTCTTGCAGGAAAAGACAAAACAAAAGACCAATCTTATTTTTTATATAAACTAACTCAAAACGACTTATCTCATACATTATTCCCAAATGCAAATCTAACAAAAAAAGAAGTGAGAGAAATAGCAAGAAGGCATAACTTTCCAAATTGGAATAAACACGGAACAACAGGCATTTGTTTTGTCGGTAAAATAAACATAAAATCATTTTTAGAGAAAAAAATCAAAAATAAAACAGGAAATATAATCTCTCCTGAAGGCGAGATTATCGGCACGCATCCAGGTATCTTCTATTATACTATCGGACAAAAAATAGGTTCACACATTGGAATGACAATCAATAAACCAAAAAAATTTGCGCAAGAAAAATATTATGTTGCTAAAAAAATTCCAAAAACAAACACAATTATCGCAGCTCCAAAAAATCACCCAATTTTAAAAAAGAGTCAAATAATTATAAAAAATTTTCACCTTATTAATCCAAAAGAAAAAATCCCAAAAAAGTTAAAAGCAAGAATTCGCCATTTGGGAAAATTACATCCTGGAAAACTGATAAGAAAAAATAAAAAATTTGTATTTATCTCAGATAAACCAATAGAATATGTTGCAGAAGGGCAATCAATAGTAATATATAATAAAAATGTTGTCGTAGGTGGCGGAGAAATCTCTAATTCATTTTAGCTAAATTACAAATCAAACAAAACACTATGCTTAAAAACTATACTTACTTACTATATATATGAAATTTGACGAAATAATCGAAAATAGACACTCTTCCCGCTCTTTTAAAGATAAAAAAGTTAATTTTGAACATATTTTAGAAGCAATTGACGCTTCTTTAAAAGGCCCGTTTGCAGGAAATCTAAATAATTTAAAATTTCTAATAATTGAAGAAGAAAAAACAATCAGAGAAATAGCAAAATTTTCACATCAAGAATGGATTAATGAAGCACAGGCAATCATAGTTGTTTGTTCTAACGACATTCATCTCGAAAACCAATATGGAGAGAGAGGAAGGATTTATTCAAGACAACAAGCAGGCGCAGCAATTGTAACAATCTTATTCAAATTGACAGAACTAGGCATAAACTCGTGTTGGGTAGGAGCTTACCAAGATGAATTAATAAAACAATTACTTGATATTCCATCACACATTCAGATAGAAGCAATTATTCCCCTTGGCTATGAAAAAGGCATTGTAAAAAAACCAAGAAAAATCTCTCTTGAAAATGCAATAAGATGGGAAAACTTTGAGACAACAAAACGCCCGACAATATTCAAAGAACCTCCATTATATAGAGAATAATCAAAATGACAATTACAACAAACGAAGAAACCCGACTCATGCCACCACTAACTTATTATAATGACGAAACTCAAAAACTTCCCACTCTTCCAAAAACAAGAAATAAAATTAAAAGAATTGAAAGATTAGAAAAAACTCTAGAATCAATTAACAACTCTCCTGAAAGATATCATCCAAAAATCAATGAATACACAAAAAGATTAGAAAAAGAATTAAGAGATTCTCGCACACCAAAAGAATATTCCCAATCAACATTTGGAAGCATAGCCCATAGC
>JAOAJC010000021.1 GCA_026414385.1 Candidatus Pacearchaeota archaeon
TGATTATGGTCGTCCAGAGGGTCTCCTTCGTTATTTACAAAATCCCACCCGCCAATAACTTTTTGACAAGAGTTCCAATTATAAGTTGTGTTTGTTGTTCCGTTAATAACTTTGTCTATAAAAAAACCATAAGAATTTACAGAATCGTCGCTAACTAATCTTACATAAATAGTATCCCCTGCCGAAAAAGGTGTCCATAGATTTTGTATTACCCCATTAATTCCATGATAGACAGCAATTTGCCTCATTTGTGAATCATAGATGATAATTCTGTCCAAAGTATCGTAACCTCCTTGCCCGGGATATTCTAAGCTAATATTTTTAAAATGTACTGCGATTTTTTCGTATCCGGGTTTTGTTATCTTCCAAGTATAGTCATAATTATTTTGGTATGGGTGCGAAGATTCTATTGGTGTTGCAAGGTTTTCAACGTTGCCATTTAGTTCATAACCAACTATGTTACAGCTACCAAAATCATTATGTCTATAATCGACACCAGTGTCTATCACACAAACACTCTGACCTTCGCCAGTTAAGTTTATTCCTTCAACTTGTAAATTCCACGAAGAGGAAGAGTTTATTAATGGAACAGATTGTTGTAAAAATGCTTGAACAGGATAATCATAATAAATCTTTCTAACTTCGGATTTTTTTGCCAGTTCTTGGATTTCCTCTGGGGAAAGTTCTGCTGAGAATGAATTAGAATATGTAAAATTATGCTTTAAACTTCTTCTAAATTCTTCGTTTTGCATTAAGAAGGAATTTTTATCGACTTTTTTAAAAGAAGAAGCGCCAAAATTTCCTTTTTCCATGACTTTATCCTCAAGTTCTACAATAACTTTAATTTCGCCATCTTTTTTAATTTCATCTAAAACTTTGTCGTCTATTTTTGAAAGTTCATTTGTTTTATTTGTGGGTGCCTCTTTTCCGTTCAAGGTGTAATTAAAAAGAGAAACTATCAATAAAAAAGCCAAAAAAAATCTTATTTTTTGTTTCATGGTAAATTAACT
Organism: Candidatus Pacearchaeota archaeon; assembly: GCA_026414385.1. Lineage (GTDB taxonomy): Archaea > Nanobdellota > Nanobdellia > Pacearchaeales > GW2011-AR1 > JAOAJC01. The sequence continues at coordinate 1,011 of JAOAJC010000021.1, forward strand.
CTCTCGCGATTTAAAATTCTTCTGATTATATTCTTTGGCCAACACACTTATTATTAACACAACCGCAAGTTATTTTACTACACTTATTCTCAGAGCAACTTTCTTGCCTAGAACATTTTTCTAACATTTTAGTAAATTCGTTTAATCTTGTTTTTGGTATACAGATTGGTTCTCCACCCATTTCGCAAGGGCAACATGCCGCCCGTATAATTAAGCAATCGTTATCTTTTACACATTCAATCTCTTTTGCTTCAACCTTTTTTTCTTTGTTTGCTGTAATTGTTAAAAATAAAATAAAAACTAATAAAACAACTAAAGAGAGCAGTATAATCATTATTCTTCTCTCTTTTTTGATTCTCTTTTTCATATTTTATATAGTTCTTTTATGTTTTTAATCTTTTCTATTGTTTTATAAGGATATCTAAATTTGAAGGAATAAATCCCTCAATAGAAAACCAACCTTGCAAAAAACCATGAAAAGATTATCAAAAGAAACGCGAGAATTATTATCGACGAAATAATCTTATAAATTTTTTCTGCTTTTTCTTTTGATTTTATTATGGACAGAATTAACAAATAACTAAATCTCCCACCATCAAAAATACCAAACGGAAGCATATTAAACAAGGCAACAAAAAGGTTTATCATCATCGCCCACCAAATTAGATAATAAAAATAATCTGCGACATCTTTGTTTATTTTTGGTTTATACAAAATTAAAGGGTTTCTTATCAAGCTTAAATTGATAAGGGTTCTTTTGATTATGTTCCCGCCTTTTTCTAAAATTCTTCTTTGTAATTGTTCTTTTGTTATGAATGCGACTCCCAAAAATCCCACGGATTTATTCATAGGGTTTTCTCCAAGAGTTATCTCCTGTATCTTCTCCAAACCTTCTAATTCTGTCTTAATTTTTATTTTCTCACCGGGCTTTTTGTTTTTTAAAATTTCCGGGATGTCTTCTACCTTTCTGATACTCTTTCCGTCTATTTCTGTGATGTAACCAGAAAGATTATTTAAGATTGCCGGAGAATAGGTATTAACATTAATCTTTTCATAATTGGATATGTTCTCTGAGTCAATTTCTTTTTGAGATAATAGGTATTTTTTTCCATCGATAGTCGTTATCAGGGTTAGATTGTTTTCTATTCCTTCAAGAGACGATATCTCTGAAACATTAATCTGCGTTTTTGCGTAACCAGTTATCAAATAACCGCTAGGTTGGTATAATGAGAAGAAAAACAAAAGAAGGATTGCTCCAAATATTATGGAAAGCAATAAATTTGTAAAAACTCCTGCCCCAAGAACTGCCATTTGTTCAGTATTTTTTTTGTTTTTGAACTCTTTATCATCTTGTTCCACGAAAGCTCCCAATATTGGGCCTAAAAAAAGAAAACCTGTTGATTTTATTCTAACTTTGTATAAAACCATATAAATCCCATGAGCCATCTCGTGAAAAACCGCAACTATAGAAAAAACAATTATAAAATAAACAAAATAAAAATCAGGGAAAAATTTTTCCATCTTAAAAATCTGTGGGAAATATGGTATTACTGGTGCTATCGGTATGGATTTGTCCGTTAATTCCAAAGTTTTTTTTGGTTGTGCGACGTAAAGGTAGCTGTTTGTCAAAACAATAAAAATTATTGTTATCATTAAAAGAACCGAAATACCTATTATAACAAACCTTATTTTGTGAAGAAATTTTTTGTTTTTACTAGCGAATTTATTCATGAAATCAATTCCGATCTTGGTTTTGTAAAGAAAAACTATCCCATCTCTTTTGAGATTTTTTCTTTTTTTATAGAGAAAAAGAGAAATAAAAATACAAAATATCACAAATAAAATAAGGTCTATTAATATCAGATTACTCATTTTTTTCTTACTGCCCTGAAACTCTTAGACTTGCATCTTCTACACGAAACCTTGCCCGCCAAAATCTTTGAGTTATCAACCCTTATTTTTTGTTTGCAAACCTTGCAAAAAAACAAATTTTTAAATAATCTTCTTTGAGCAGAGGGAATCTTTGTTGCCATATTTATAGAATTAAAAGATGGTTTTTAAATGTTATCTTGCCGTACGCTGCTAAAAGGTTAAATTCTAAGATTTAAAAAATTATCCTCATTAAATTTCATTTTTTCCATACTGATAAAACAAAATATACTCCATTAAAAATAATTCTTTCTTCTAAAATATACATATAATATTCTTTATAATTCTGCGTCGTGCGACTTTTTTGGCTGAACAAAATAGAAATACGGTTCTTTTTTAAATACTTTTATAAAACTCTCTTTAAAACCCTTGTTCCTTCAACATCCCAGTATTCAACCTCTTTTCCTTCCGCAATATTTTCTTTCACTTCGTCGTTTAAAGCCAACTCAAAATTTTCAAAGTTTTCACTATCCATTATGCTAACCTTGTCCGTAGAGACAGATAGAACCTGTGCTTTTCTTTTGTCTATCATTGGAACCTCAAATCTCTCGTGACCGGGGCACATTATTACTTTTTTCTTTCCGTCTATAACTGAAATGGCTTCTATTCTGCATTTGCTTGCCCCATGCTTTCCTGTTTTAGAAATTTCTATTGATTTTATACAATAACCTTCGCCTTCTATAAGTATATAGCTCCCAACCCTCAATTCTGTTGCTGAAACAACTTTCAAAACCATAAAAAATCTAAAAAATTTCCATTTAAAAATGTTTCTTTTATCGGTTCTATTAACTTATTGTAGGCAATTAATCTTTACTTGAATGAATTCTAAAGCCTAAAGAAGATTTGCAAGTTTCTTTATATC
>JAOAJC010000022.1 GCA_026414385.1 Candidatus Pacearchaeota archaeon
GATACAAGTTTAGTTTCTTTTATTATGTTAAAACTTGTATTAAAGATCAAAAATTTTTCTAACTTACCTGATAATTCTTTGATGAATTTATTTATTAAATCATAATACTCTTTGTAAAATTTTCTTTTTGGCGTAATTCCTATTCCTAGTATTTGTCTAATCTCAAAATTTGCTTTGATTGGCCATTTAAAAACAACATTATCTGAACTTGGTCTTATTAGTAGTTTTTCGTTAACACATTTAACACTAGAAAAATTATTTGATTGATTACGAATCAGATCTTTTTTCGATGTGTCTTCAATTATATATGAATCTGTGCTACCTACTCCAATTATTACCTCGTAATTAATTTTTTTATTACTATCAGTGTAAACATTAAATACTACATCAAATCTTATATATTGGTCCTTTCCATTCTTAGGATAGTAAATCGAAAAATCCGCACCCTCTCGTACTGGTTCAATTATGTAATCCTTTTTTAGTGTGCTTATAAGAACTTCCTTTAAATATTTTTTCTTAAGTGAAAACGATAAATCTTGAAAATTCACATCTTGTTTTGTTATGTAATTTTCAGGTTCTAAGAATGAAATATAAATGTATGGCTCGCATTTTATTTCTGCATTTTTGTAATCCTTTATCCATTTTTTTAATTCATCATTTAAAAATTTCCAGTCTTGTTCAATTCTTGTTGGTTTGTACCTTGCAAGGTAATATTTTTCAACGCCTAAAACATCTTCGAGATAAAAATAGATTTTATCAGCAGGCTTAACTATTTCGACTTTAAATCTGTTTAAAACTATCTCTGCCATAAAAACCCCTTATATTTTATACAAATGTAATACTAATTTATCCAACTCCCTTTGCACCTCTTCCAGATCCATTTCGGCTTCGACTTCGGTTATTTTGCCTCCAAGTTTTTGCTTTTTGATAGTATAAGCCCGATGGAAGATTTCTTCAAATTCTGAAAGAGATAATTAATTTTTAAGTCTATTTCTTTTTTTGTTAAACCTAATAATAAAAGATAATGTTATTCAAAATTTTAATATTAATATTCTTTTTTAGATTCTACAATTTTAATTTCTTCTTCTGTTAAGCCATAAATTTCGTAGACTAGTTGATCTATCTTGTTTTCAAGTTCTTTGACTATTTTCTGCTTTTGAGAATTAGAAAAATAATCTGTGGATTGAGTAAGAGAGAGAATTTGGTTTGTAAGATCGATAAAAGGTTGCTGTAATGTATGCTCAATTTTTTTTATAGGCAGTTTTCCCATATAATATTCATCAAAATGCATTGTTCTTATAGCTCTATTATATACAAACCAATAATAGTACCACGAAGCAAGTTTAGAGTTAAGAACAGCAAGAATATATTCATAATTAAAATTTTTATCTGTTAATATAGTATTCATACAAGTATCAAGTGTTAAAATACCTTCATTATCAAGAGTCGCCATTATAATGATATGATCATAAGGGCTCATTACATGCGCAACAATGTTCTGGGAAATTATTTTTTTTTGTTTCAAAGTGAGAATTTTTTGAATATTTTGCTCATTACAATTAATATTTATCTTATCAATTTTATCTTTTATAATGTATTTCCCAATATTTCTTCCTCTTAATATTGGCTCTCCTTCTTTTGTTATTTTCCTTTGCCAGGGAAGGCCTCGAAATGTGTGAGATATATTTTTCAATGAGATTGTCTGTTTATTCATTTTTTTAAGTATGCTCAACTTTTCTGTATCAATATAGCAAGCGATTATGTCCATACTTTGAAAATAAGTTTTGTGAATTTGACCAATAATTTTTATTGTTAATTTTTCCCAAGTTGTTCCTGTTTGAATTGAGTAATTAAATCCTTCCACAACACTTTTTTTATACAATATAATGATTTGTTCTAACAAAACATTTTCAAAAGATTTTGTTATGTCAATAATTGATACAAGATTATTTTTATAAATTATAAAATCTCTTGTTGATTTCCATCCTTCTACAAAAGATAAAGACTTAGGTATTATCAATGCAATAATCCCATTATTTTTACTTAGTTTACTTGCAACTTCAATAAAAAAAGACGCTGAGTTTTTTCTTGAGTCATAGTTTTTATAGAAGTTTATTATTTTTGAAATATAAGAATTCATATTCGAGCCGTGCGGTGGGTTTCCAATAACAATGTCGAAACCATCGGTGATGCCAAACATCCATTCGGGGTCGAACCAATCAGCTGATTTATTTTGATCAAATGGATCCCAATTTGTTATTTTTTCAGCAATTTCATTTTGAAATCCATTTTGCTTTAATGCAATTTTTAGTTGTTCTCTTAATTTTTTCTCTTTCTTTTGCAATTCAAATTTTTCTTTTCTGGTGTTAGTGTAAAATATTTCTTCCCGAATATTGAATAATTTTTTTTCAAGTTCTTCAATATCACTAGCAACTAAACTTAATTGTTCTGGTCGGTCTAAACCGATTAAAGTATTAGCAGCAACAAATTTTGTTTCAAGGTTTGGCAATGCACGAATATCACGATTTGGTTTGCTGTCATCAATTTTTTGTTCAACAAGTAAGGAAATAAAAAATCTTAGTTTACTTACTTGAATAGCAATTTCCTGAATATCGACACCGTAAATGCAATGTTCAATCAAGCCAAGTTTTCTTATATAATCTATAGATTTATTCTCAAGAGATTTTTCGGTTTCACTTCGTATTTCAAGGGGAATTCGGTCAAGAATTTTTTGTTTCCATATTTTATTTTCAGGATCAAGTTTATGAAGTGCTAAAACAAGTTTATGCAATATTCCCATTGGAAATGCACCGCTACCGCAAGCAGGATCAATAATTTTTATATTTTCTATTGCATTAATCAGCTTTAATGTAGTCTTATTATCAAAAGGATTTTCTTCAGAGGAGTAATCAAGTAACTTATTAAG
>JAOAJC010000023.1 GCA_026414385.1 Candidatus Pacearchaeota archaeon
CTCTATAAGTGCTTCCTCCTGACCCATATCCATTCTGCGCCTGAAAAACAAATTTACAATTGCTTGCATTTATCGTTTGTCCGGGATTTAACCCCTGTACATCAGCCCTCAAAGGAAATGGCTGGTTCATATCAGAACCATCATACGGACGGGCGTCTATCCAAAGAGGTACTTCAACCCCATAATAGGTTTTGAATTGGTCAGAATAAACACGAAGCCAAATTGGAGGACTTCCTGGCGGTCTTCCAGGCCAAAGCCAATTATCATAATCATCAACACCCAACTCGCCGCCCTCCATATTTCGTAGGAACATTGTTGAACCCTCTAAATTTGGATTTGAACCGCCAGTATCTATACTTAAATTAATCCAATCTGCATTAGAACCTCTCGGCATCAAACTACCTAAGCCAACTAATCCTGCGGCAACTATACTCTTTAAATTTTTCTTTGCCATATTTTTTTATAAAAAATAATACTATTTAAATCTTTCGGTTGTTACTATTAAGAAGTTAAAATTTTGTGGGTTAATATTTTTTAAATTTGTTTTCATTATAGACCCTGCGCGTGATTTTATTTTTTAATAAGTTATTTAATTACAATCGCGAATTTTTATTTATTCTTTCTTTTATTCAAAATATTAATTATTTTTATTAATATTTCTCTTTTTCATATCTTTAACTAATTTGCCACAATATCCTATAAGAACTCCTTCTTTAACTTTTCTCTTTAATCTGTTTCTTTTATTATTAGTTTATTAATAATCCCTAATCCCCGGGCAATAAAATAGCAATATCCGGATAATTAAACTTAACGAATATACCTTGGGAAGAGTTAAACAAGTATTCATAATTTAAATAAGGCTGGTTTTCAAATCTTCCTTTTCCCTCTTCCTTAGTAACATCCCACCAATAAATCGTTGAGTTTGAATATAACCATTTACAAGATAAATTATTATTCATAAAACAATTACAAACGCCATAACCGAACCACAAACCATCTCTTGAAATTGTATTGTTCTTTTCAACAACACACAAACTTTTATTTAAAACTTCAACAGCCCTTGTTATATTCCTGACTTCGCCGCTGGACAAATTTATGAAGTGGATGTCGCCGATGCGGATTTTATGGTTTTTGACTGCGGCTTCTTTTTCTATTGGAACGACATTCTTAAAAGTTAAAACCGTGCCATTTTCCTCCGAATAAATATAATAACCTCTGTTTTCTCTTAATGTGCTTTCGCCGGAATTTCTCACGCCGACAAACTTGAACGACGGGTTGTTCTCGTTGTAATTCTTGTTGTAATAAATCATTCCGCCCTTTATTTTTCCTGCCCGCGAGGCATTTTGCAAGCTCATTCCATCAACAAGAACAGAATCCTGGAAGCTCTTTTCAATCGGCACAGGGTAATTAATAATATTCCAGCCCTTTGACAAAGTCAAATTATAGTCCGTAAGTATATAGTTATCCGCCTCGCTAAGAGGGATTTTATCAACAGAAGGATTTGAAAGCCCGACAAGATTCCAGCCCTTGTAGCCCTCAATTCTCTTGGTTTTATTCGCGCGGAAACCGAGGGTTATAAGTCCGTTCCCGATATTGGAAACATTGAAAACAGCGGGCACTGCCTTCAAGGAAGTGAAGTTATAACAAGAAGGATTTGTGAATCTATTACATATTTTTTCATCAACACCGATATTCAAGAACCTATCAGAATAACTTCCCTTGAAATAGTCATAAATCTTGACTAAAACAGGCCCTGCCAGGGAAGGATTATCGTTCAAAAGAGTAGGATCTATTGTTATCTTCCCCTTGGTTATTGAAATTGTGCTAGGATCTATTCTTGAATATTTTGTTATTTCTTGATAGCAATCAGGGTGAGGAATTCCGCCCCCACAAATATTTACTGTCTCCCTTCCCCCGACAAACAAGTCCTTGTCCCACCTTATCTCTCCCAAAGAATTAGACATAACAAAAGAATTATTGCCTGTCATTGAGAGAGCCACAATATTCCTGAAAAATAAAGAATTCTCCACGAGATTATTTGTTCCTGTCAAATTTAATCCAAAGGAGTTATCTAAAAAGCTAACATTCTTAAAAGAAGCATTTTGCACATTCTCAAATAGAACACCAATAGAACTAGAATTAATAAACCCGTTTATCACACTAATATTTTTTCTTCCAATTGCCAAAACTGCTATTCCTCCAGCAGAAACACTCTTCTCATTCAAGTTTAGAATAACATCATCAGAGCTAATAACTATACAATTCCCAGGAGATTGTATATTTTCTGTTAAATTATAAAATCCAGGTTTAGAAATAGATAAACAATTTTCTAAAAGCTTATTTGAACGAATAAACCATATATTAGTATAATTTTTAATTTGCCAGCCCAAAAAAGGATAACCGTTATTTAAATTATTTTGTTCACTAATAGAAATACTCCAACCAGAATTTAAAAAAGTATCAATATCTTTCATCTCTGCTGTTGTTTTTCCGAAACTACCAATACACTCTCCATTTTCAAAATAACCGCAAGACGATATATTCCCAGAAATTTCATAGTTAAAAAAGGAATTAGAAATGTTTCCATTATATAAATAACCGACAAGACCACCGACAGAACTATCACCTATTAGATTTCCTATTGAATATGAATTAGAAATGTTTCCATTATATAAATAACCGACAAGACCACCGACAAAATTGTTTCCTGTTACATTTGCTATTGAGTAAGAATTAGAGATTGTGACCTCCTCAGAATTACCGACAAGACCACCGACAGAACTATCACCTATTAGATTTCCTATTGAATATGAATTAGAAATGTTTCCATTATATA
>JAOAJC010000024.1 GCA_026414385.1 Candidatus Pacearchaeota archaeon
CAATCAGGAACATATCAAGTTACATTTAGAGTAAGTGATGGTTCTTTAAGCGATGAGGAGACAATCAGCATAAATGTAAAAGATGTTGTTATTAATAATGCTCCGATATTAGATTTTATTGGAGACAAAAACGTTAGTGAGGGAGCAGTGTTAGAATTTATGATAAGCGCAACTGACATTGATGGAGATGTATTAACATATTCTGCGAGTGGATTGCCAGCAGGAGCGAGTTTTGATGCAAATACAAGAACATTTAGATGGACACCAAATTATACTCAATCAGGAACATATCAAGTTACATTTAGAGTAAGTGATGGTTCTTTAAGCGATGAGGAGACAATCAGCATAAATGTGATTGATTTTGATGATGGTTCTCCAAGATATTTTAATATAATTGAGAAGCCAAGCAATCCTGCAACTTATGCTCCTAATCAAGTTTATATTTTTGGAATAGATTGGCATGATTTAGATGGTGTGGATAGCGCTTGGATTATTTTTAATGGAGTTAAATATTCTTCTGTTATGAGCGGGGGTTATTATTATTTTGAAATTAGTGATTTAAAAGCAGGAACTTATAATTATGAGTGGCATGCTAATGATACAAAAGGAAATGAGAATGTTGTTACAAGAAGTTTTGTTATAAACAAGGCAATTCCTGTTTTGAGTTTGAGTGTACGTCCTGATAAAACTGTTGAGGAAGGGGTTACAACAACTATAGAAGGAAAAGGCTGTCCTAATGGATTAATATGCACATTATATAGAAATGGCGAGAATGTAACTAATCCTGATGTTGCTAAACTTAAAAAAGGAGAGTATGTTTATGTTTATAATACGACTGGAAATGAGAATTACACTTTTGCAAGCACAACAACTAAATTGATTGTTATTGAAGAAAGCGATAGTGGTGGTGGCAAGGGTGGAAAGAGAGAGATTTATGATGTTGATGAGAATTCGTTAAATAACGGATATTCAAGATGGCTTGATGTTGGCGACATGCTTAGATTTAAGATATGTGATGGAAATTATTTCATTAAATTGAGTGATTTAACTTCTGCAAAGGCCACAATAAAGATTATGCCTAATCAGATAACAGATGTCTTTAAAGAAAGCGAGAGCAAGAGCTATGACTTGCATGGGGATGCCATAAAGGATATTATTATTAAAATAGAAAAAATTGATTATGGGAACAGGAGAGCTAAAATTTTTATAATGAAATTAAGCACTTCTGTTTGCAAGACGATAAGCAGCGATAAAACACAAACGCAGGGCGATGATTTAATAATCTTAAATGAAAAAGCTATTGTAAAACAGAAAAAATCTTTGTTAGAATATTTAATTTTTGGATTGCTTGCTGGAATTATTTTTGAGATAGTAATTGTGCTAATAGTAACAATTGCGAGAGCAATTAGTGTGGATAAAAAGTAAAATATAAAAAAATCCTTAATTAAATATTCTGGAAATTAATAATTTTCTTGGTTGTAGGTAAGATTAAATTGTCGTTATGGTTTTGTCTTTGTCAATTATTATGGTGTGTTCTGCCTGTGAAACTTTTTTTCCAGAAACTTCTATTAATTGAGGGTATTGGTGCAATATTCCCGCATCTTCTAATCTTTTAAGTGCAATTAATGCGCGCGAACCAAATTTTTTACAAAGCCATCTTGAACAGAAAGGCAGTGTTTTATATTCTTCATAAATAAATGCGAGAACCTCTCTTGAAAACGAATCCCTCACAGGAGCATCTTTTTCTATTCTAAAAATACTTGATGGCTTTCCTTCTTTAACAGAACCAAAACCATTAGTTGCAAAAGGTTCTATTGCATAAATTCCTTTTGGTAATAAAAATTCTTGAGAGTTATCATAATTTGGAATTGTTAATCCAGAGTGAAGTTCGTATTTGGCAAGAGAGTGTCCGGAGAGATTGCGAATTGATGTGAAACCATATGATTTTATTATTTTGTCTATGACTGAACCAATTTGTCTTAGCTGAATTTCTGGTTTTAATATTTCTATTGCTTTCATGAGCGCTTCTTCTGATGCTTTGATTAACTTTTGATTTTCTTCATTGTTTTCCAAGTCAAGAGAAAAAGCAATATCCGCGATAGAGCCATTTAGATGAACTCCTATATCTACTTTCAATAATCCGCAAGCTTTTCTTGTATCATTAAATAGTGGGGTGTCGTGCGCGGCAATTTCATTTATTGAGAGATTAACAGGGAATGCAGGTTTCGCGCCTTTTTTAATTATTTCTGATTCTATTTTTTCGGCTATTTCAATTAATGAAGAATCTTTTTTTATGAATGATTTTGCAAATTTTGCTATTTCAGAAGCAATTTTTCCTGCTTTGATATAATCTTCGTATTCATTAATAATTTCTAATTTTGTTTCTTGTTTTTTTTCTTTTTGGATTTTTGGAAGAGGTTTATTAATTGGTGTTTTTAGCGTTTTTATTTCCCCTGAACTTCTTCCAGTAGAACCGCCGTATTGTTTTTCTGTCATGAGAGAAAAAATATAAGAGGGGTTTATAAAGATTGTTAAATCTTCTTAGTGCGATTTTGCGATGGATAGATATGATTATAGATAAGTTGGTGATTTTATTGTTTTAAAGTTTTTGTTAATTGTTTGGTTTGAATTAATAAGGATAATAG
>JAOAJC010000025.1 GCA_026414385.1 Candidatus Pacearchaeota archaeon
CTTGATTACTGGTGCCATTGGTGGACTATTTCTTATTATTAAATTAGAACTATTTACCCAATGACTCCAATTTGTCCCATCAAAAACTCTTATAGAAAAATACCACGCTTCATTTTTAGAAGTATTCCCGCCGGTTATAAATGTAAAATTAGACAACAAACTTTGGAATATGTTATTTTTATACCATTTAATTTCATATAATTGTTCAAAATCTCCGATATCATAATCAAAGAAAAACCACGACGCAAAAATAGTTCCGTTCGTTTTATTATTCTCTGTCGCACTTATACTAACATTAATAACACTTGGAATGCTATTTAAAATAATTATTTCAGAAGAATTGGCACTATTTCCGAAATCAATTCCGTCATTTGGGATTACTTCACATTTCCATAAATCTTCTTTTGTCGTATTGCCAACCAACAAAATTCTTTCATTTAATAAATCCAATCGCAAAATCCCGTTCTTGTACCATCTCAAAATAGTTCCATTTTCAGCATCGTTATCAGCATCATAATATGAATAATTACAGCTTATATTGTTGTTAATTGTTGGATTTGATGGAATAACGGAAACATTTAATGCAATAGGCACAGAATTAATAGTCGAAGAAGTTAAACTAACATTAGTATAATTTATATTGTTATTTATATCTTTTGTATGGACTAAAATTGTATAATTTGTATGGGCGTTTAGTCCTGTCGCATTATAAAAATTATTTGAGGTGTTGATAACATTCACTCCATTAATATAAATTATTGCTTGGTAAAAATCGCTATCGTTCGGGTTTATCCAATTCCAAAAAATCCAATTAGCACCACTATGCAGATTCGTAAGATTTGATATACTTCCCGGCGGAACATTATCTTGGACAATAACAAATAGAGTTTTTGAACTCGCGCTATAATTTTCAGTTGTTTCGTAAATAGCTGTTATGTTGTATATGCCGGATTCGTTAAACAAAGTAATATTCTCGGCCGCATTCGTCCCATCATTAATTAAATTATCATTCTTATACAATTTTATTTTTCCATTCCCTTTTATTAAATTTGCGCTAATATTTACTAAACTATTAACCACAACACTAATGTTAGAATCAGAATTATTGAGCAATAATCTAATCTCGCTATTTGCTTTATTAATCACAAATAAACTTGAATTGCTTGCGTTCGTATAATTTTGCGTTGCACTCACATTACAAACATAACTGTAATTTCCAGCGCCTAACAATACAAGCTTATTGTTTTCAGAAGATGTAACATCAATGTTATCCCTAAATAATTTTGCACTTGCTTCCTGATTAGTGCAAGAACAGCTTGCATTGATCTCATTTCCATAATTCTGCGGACTCGTCTTGTCAAATTTTAATAAACAATACGATGTATTTTGTTGAACTGACACATAATAAGTTTTTGAACTCGCACTATAATTTTCATTGCCGTTGTTGATTACGCTATAATTATAACCCCCGACCCCTAAAACTAAACTAATGTTGTTTTCGTTAGTTACATTCATGCCATTTCTGTACATTGTTGCTTCAAGAAAATTCGTTGAATATCTTGCAGTTAGTTGTTGTGGATAAATCAATGTCAAATTGCTTTCGTTTCCGTTTAATGATAGATTAACAATCGTATTTGCTTTATTAACTGTCAAGAAAAGTGTTTTATTGCTACTACTATAATTTTCATTACCAAGATTTATAGCACTATAATTATAAATTCCAGCTGAAAGCACCCTTATTTCAGGATTGTCAATAACATTTCCATTCCGATACAACGTTACTATTCCTGCACTTGTCACCGCACTAACATTAGTTAATGTTCCATAAACAACAGTAAGATTGCTTGAATTTCCATTAATCAATAAGTTTGTCGTTGTTTGAGCCTTATTTATTGTTAATGTGTTAGACAGCGAAAAAGAAGTATAATTTTGATTTCCGCTAGTATTGCAACTATAATTATACACCCCAGCACCCAATATTTTTATATCTGGAATTGCTACAGAAACATTATTTCTATATAGATTCAATATTAACTCATTTGTATTCACAGAACAATTTATTTTTGTCTCAATACTATAACTCTCATTCCACGAAGGAAAAGCGCTCAATGTAATTAATGGTGTTGCTTTATTAATTGTAAGGTTCATTAAATAAGTGCTATTTTTATTATTGCGCGTATCATTCGCATACCATTTATAATAATAAATTCCAGAAGCCAATCCGCTAAAACTTCTATAATAAATATTTCCTAATTTAGATAATTGTGCATTTTTATAACTATAATTCATACCATTGAACTCTAAAATAACTTCATCAATAGCAATATTATCAATCCATGTCGCATTAAGATAATATATATTTGTCACAGAATAATTTATTGGACTATTTGGCCAGCTTAAATTAAAATAGTTCGGAGGCGTATTATCGATTGCTGTTCCATTAATCATTACATTATCAACTCTGCAAAACTCGCTAACTGCTCCGGTAGTGCACTCAAACCTTATCTTAAAGTTAGGATTGTTGTTTGCACTTGATTGTAATGAAAAGTTCTTGAATACATAATTCGCATCATTCGCAGAATTGCTCGCCGT
>JAOAJC010000026.1 GCA_026414385.1 Candidatus Pacearchaeota archaeon
TGGTGACTCCTCTTGTAATGGTGATGAAAGCTGTTCTTCTTGCCCATCTGATTGCGGAGAATGCTCTCCTTATTGTGGTGACTCCTCTTGTAATGGTGATGAAAGCTGTTCTTCTTGCCCATCTGATTGCGGAGAATGCTCTCCTTATTGTGAAGAAGAATGGTGCGTACCATTCTGTTATTCTCCTTATTTTTTTAATAATAGTGAATATCTTTTTTGTAATCTTCTTAGCACGAGTTCCCAATTGGTTAATGCAGTTTTTTTGAATAATTTTTGTTTGTCTAAGAATGGTTCTTTAGCAACCATTAATAATCATGAAGAAAATTATTTTTTATTTTATCAGAGTCAATTATTTTTTCCGGGTAAGAATCTTCTTTTTGGTCTTAATGATTTAGAAAGTGAAGGTAATTGGGTTTACTTTTCTGGAGAGAACTCTGCCTATAGAAATTGGAGATCGGGTGAGCCAAATAATGTTGGTAATGAAGATTGTTCTTTTCTTGAAAGTCATGCTAATGGATATTGGAATGACGGGTCCTGTGTATTATCTCCTGTTAACTCTTTTGCTTTTGTCTGTGAAAAGAAGATTTTTCTAAATGGTTCAGGAACATTAGAAAACCCATTTGTAATAACAAATTGCCAACAGTTACAGAATATAAAACTTAATCTTTCTGCTAGTTATGCTCTTGGAAATAACATTGATTGTTCCGATTATGATTTTGGCGATGGAAAAGGGTTCATGCCAATTGGAAACATTTCTCATCCTTTTATAGGTAATTTTGATGGAAGAAATTTTAATATTTCTGGAGTTTATATTAACAGAACAGATATGCCTTTTGTTGGTTTGTTTGGTTATGTAGCCAATTCGTTAATAAAAAATGTAGGTATATTAAATGGAAGTTTTTTTGGTAACAGAAATTTGCCTTGCAGTGATATTTCTTCTACAGGGAGTTTAATTGGTTGGGCAGATTTTTCTTTAATCGAAAATGTTTTTAGTGAAAACAATTTCGTTTTAGGTGGGAAGTGTTCTTCAATAGGTGTTGTTGGTGGAATAGTCGGTGAATTAAATTCTAGTGTTCTAAGGGATTGTTATTCTAAAAAAGTATTGGTTTATTCAACTGAAAGTGCTGGTGGGATTTCTGGGGAGATGTGGCTTGGTAGCCTAATAGATAATTGTTCTTTTTCAGAAGGAAATATTTTTGGGAGGGATCAAGTAGGAGGTATAGTTGGTCAAGCTTTTTTTAATGTCAATATCTCTAATTCATATTCAATAGGAAATCTAATAGGTGATAGTTCTGTCGGTGGTCTTGTCGGTTATTTAT
>JAOAJC010000027.1 GCA_026414385.1 Candidatus Pacearchaeota archaeon
TCTTCTGGAGATGTTTTGGACTCGTCTAATACAGATAATCTTCCAGAAGGAACATCAAATCTTTATTTTACAAATGCAAGAGCAAGAAATGCTTTGTCTGGAACATCTCCAATTTCTTATAATTCATCAACCGGCGTTATAAGTTTGACAACTCCGCTTGGAATATCTCACGGCGGAACAGGATTATCTTCTTTGGGTTCAGCATTACAACTTTTAAGAGTTAATGCTGGTGCTACTGCTTTAGAATATTTTACACCAGATTATGTTTCTGGGCCAACATCTTCAACAAATAACAATGTTGTTGTTTTTGATGGCACAACTGGAAAATTAGTAAAAGATGGAGGCAAATCTCTTCCATCTGGTTCTATAGTTGGAACTTCTGATGCCCAAACTTTAACATCTAAAAGAATACAACAAAGAACTTCGTCTACAACTTCGGCTTCGTCTTTAACACCAGATATTTCTTCTTTTGATTTATATCAATTTACCGCTCTTGCTTCTAATTTAACAATAAATAATCCAACTGGTTCACCTGCTTTGGGAGAGGTTTTGGTAATTTTAATTAAAGACAACGGGACATCAAGAACATTAACATTCGGTTCGGGATATAAACCAATGGGGCAAGCATTGCCAACCGCTACAACGGCTGGGAAGGTAATGGAAATTATATGTGAATATGACGGGTCAAATTGGTTAACATCATATACAAATGAAGTATAAAGGTCGTTTAATTATACATATGTAAAATGCCAGCAATTTTAGCAAAATATGGTTCATCGTGGACAGATATTACTCCGTCTGGATTAAATAATTTAGCAAATAATAGTTCGGTTGCAACATCAACAATAGATAATACAAGTTCTTCTTTGAAAGGTTTAGATTTTTATTTCTTATTAACCTTTCAATATGGAACTGCTCCGTCGTCAACAGGAACAATAGAAATAACTATTGAAGCATCAAGAGATGGAACAAACTGGACAGATGTTAAAAACCCAATTAGCGGAATATCGTTGCCAACAGATACATCAGCACACAGGGTTGTTTTCAATCTTTTGTCATTTTTTTCAAATGCGGTTGTTCCGCCTCCATATTTTAGAGTAAGGATAACAAATAAAGGAGGTCAGTCATTGGCTTCATCTGGAAATAGTTTATTCTATATGGTCGCAAATACAGATATAGTATAATGCCAAGAAATTTTCCATTAATAAGAGGATCAATAGGATATTTTTTT
>JAOAJC010000028.1 GCA_026414385.1 Candidatus Pacearchaeota archaeon
TTCAGAAACTGAGAATTATACATCTGCTTCAAATACAAGTACTTTTGTAATTGAAAAAGCTCCTGTTTCAATTAAATTGTTTTTGAATGGAAATGAATGGACAAGTAATAAAACAGTTACATATCCATTTGATGTTAATATAAATGGAACTATAAATGTATCTGAATTACAATCTAATGTTAAATTATATAGAAACGAACAAATTGTAAATAATCCATTTACTGGAAGATTAGCTGTTGATAATTATACATTTAAAGCAGAATTTTCAGGAAATGAAAACTATAGTTCAGCTATAAGTGAAGAATTTGTTTTAACTATACAGAAGAATATTTCAAAAACATTTTTGAGTTTTGATAAATCAAGTCCTCAAGTATATGGAACTTCAATAATTGCATATTGCTCTGGAACAAATCCAGAAGCTTCAGCTAAATTATATAGAAATGGAATTGATGTAACAAGTGAAATTGGAAAAGCTGTTGTTTTAGGTGCAGGAACATATAATTATGTATGTAATGTTTCAGAAACTGAGAATTATACATCTGCTTCAAATACAAGTACTTTTGTAATTGAAAAAAATAAATTTGATTTAGATTTAATGTTAAATGGAATTAAATCAAATATAACAGTAAATGAAGGAACTATTGTAAATATTACAGCTATTATTAAAAATGTAAATATAACATCAGATATTGAACTTTATATAAATGATTCTTTTATTAAAAGAGAAAAATCACTACTTTACTATAGTTTTAATACAATAGGATTATCGGGAATTCATAAAATAATTGCAAATGTATCTGGAAATGAAAATTTCACAGAAGACCAAAAAATTTATTATATTACAGTTTTACAAGATACTACTC
>JAOAJC010000029.1 GCA_026414385.1 Candidatus Pacearchaeota archaeon
TTTTTTTAATTTTTTTAAACTAAAGAGCACCTTATCTTAGTTATATCTTTAAAAAATTGTGCTTTCTTAGGATTTAATAAGCTTTATAAGTAATTAATGAGGAGTATTTTCAAGCCCGCGTGGCACAATGGTACTGCGCCGGTCTTGAGAACCGGTTTCCGCAAGGATTTCCAGGTTCGATTCCTGGCGCGGGCGTTTTTTAAAATAAATAATTTAAACGAAGAAATTATTCAAAATAAAGATAGAATTAAATTAATCAATGCCAAAAAGTTTCTTGAAAAAAGATTTCTTCTATTAATTCATATTTTATTTCTGGTTTTGTTTGAAGAATTGGTGCTTCTTTGGCAAGTTCTTCTTCTACTTTTTTTATTGCTTTGTCAATTTCAACACGAGAATGTCCTTGATTGATTAATGCCCATCGGAGAGATTCTTTTGTATAGCCCTTGCGAAGATTTTTTTTAATATATTCTTTTAATTCTTGGGTGTAATTTTCTTTTTTCCCCATTTTGAAAATTAAATATTGTGATATTTAAATTTAATTATTTATGATTCTCCTTTGTCTGAAAAGAGAGTATAGAGTGTTTTTTCCCTGTAAGATCTTAAAAAAACAATAAAATAAACTAAAAC
>JAOAJC010000002.1:0-43971 GCA_026414385.1 Candidatus Pacearchaeota archaeon
TGCACTTGATTGTAATGAAAAGTTCTTGAATACATAATTCGCATCATTCGCAGAATTGCTCGCCGTCTCTTCAAGAATATACCATGTTGAACCATCATACCACTTTGCTTTAAATTCGTCAGCAGGATCAATTCCTATCAATCTCCTATAATAACTAAAAGTTATATTCTGATATCCTTGCGTGCTAACAACTATCTCAATAACACTTGCTGGTTCTGTCGTTGATTGTGGCATCGCCTCTGCATAATATGTTCCCTGATATGGGTTTGTTGTAGCTATTGTCCAATTAGAACTCCCAGAAGCACAGCTCAAATTCCAACCATTTGTTGTAAAAGAACCGGATTCAAAATCCTCAAAAAAAATGCCAGAACTATTTAAACTTGCTTGAATTGAAATTAAATTGTCTTCTTTATTTGAAAGAACTGAGAAAATGCTATTATCGTTTTCTTCCATTTTATTGTCAAAAAAAGAAAAATTCTCCAAAATCAAAGAATTATCTGATTCATTATAAGAAATAGCAAAACTAATTGCAAAAATACTAAACATCAAGAAAAAAGAAACCAAGATTATATAATTTAATAATTTGCAATTTATTCTACAATTTATTTTTTTAATAATCATTCTTTTTACCCTCCGAAACTATTTTTTTCATCAATAATTCAATTTTCTTTGACATAACTATTGCATTTTCATCGCAATATTTTTGAAAATCCGAATAAATTTTATTATCAATGCTTAAAGTCACCTTCCTTTTTGACATCAAAATATCTAAGTATTCTGCATATTTAAATATTTCTGTATACTTACATAAATATAAGTATAAATATGTAAATAGAAGTATGAAGAAAATGTTTTTGCATTACACTACTTTTGATTTCCTTATGCCTATTGAGTTTATTTTAGCTAATAAACCATAATAATCGTCGTTTGTTAGCTTAATTTTTCTGGTTCTCGCTCTTCTAATCTGGTTGTTATTTGTGTTGATCACTAACTATTAATTATAAACAATAAATTTCAAATTATTTGCAATTCTTTCTATGCGAGCTTTTTAATCTTTATTATTCTTAATTAGATATTTTTATATACTATAATTATTTATAAATTTTATGAAAAAAATTATCCTTTCATTAATTTTTCCAATAATTTTATTATTGTCTTCTGTTTCGGCTGACAAAATAGAGATTTATCCAACAAAAGAGATATTTTTACCAAGAGAGAAAATAACTTTCAAAGTTTCTGTTTATGATGACTTAAATATGCCAATTGATTCTGATGTTAAAATTTTGATAGAAGATGCAGAAAAAACAAGAATAATTGAACAAAACATAAAATCAAATAAATTTGTTGATATCGCTCT
Source organism: Candidatus Pacearchaeota archaeon (assembly GCA_026414385.1). GTDB lineage: Archaea > Nanobdellota > Nanobdellia > Pacearchaeales > GW2011-AR1 > JAOAJC01. The sequence goes on from JAOAJC010000002.1 coordinate 1,358, forward strand.
CGGAGAAAATGCCCCGTCAGGATATTGGAAAATAATTGCTTTTTACAAGAATATTGAATCATCATCTATTTTTATGATAGAAACAGCAGAATTAGCCAAATTTGAATTAGTTGGAGATATTTTAACTATAACAAATGTTGGAAACACAAGATATACTAAAACAATTCAGATTGTAATAGGTGAAAGCATAGGAACAAAACAAATTGATTTAGGTGTTGGAGAAAAAATAAGTTTTAGATTGGTTGCTCCATCAGGAACATACAACATAAAAATAACTGACGGAAAAAATACTCTCGTCCAGCCAAATGTAGCTTTAACAGGAAAGGTTATAGGAATATTAGATGAAACACCACTTTCCCAAAGCCCAATTACGACAAGCATGGATAACAAAGACAATCTATATTCAGATAATCCGCCAATTTTAAGAAATAAAACTTTTGCGTATATTTTTATAATTATGGTTATCGCAGGAGCGATTCTTATTGCAATAGAGAGGCATTACAGAAGGCGCGCACATCTCGCAGGATATTAATTCTATCATCCGTAATAAGCTCTTATTATCTTATTTCTACCAGATTCTTTTGCCTGATATAACAATTCATCAGCAGAAGCAAGCAAGTGCTTACTATTTTTATACTCCCCATGAAAAGTTGCTAAACCAATACTCACTGTTATGTTTTTATTCGGTTGTTTTTCTTCACCCGGGAAATGATTGTTTGCAACAGCTTTTCTTATCCTTTCCCCTATTCTTATTGCATTTTCATAAGATGTTTCAGGAAGTATCACGACAAACTCTTCACCCCCGAATCTCGCTAAACTATCCACTTCCCTTATTTTATTTTGAATTATTTTAGCTACTTTTTGCAACAATAAATCTCCAGCAAGATGTCCGTTGTTATCATTATATTTTTTAAAAAAATCAATATCTATCATCATTATTGTTAATGGATGTCTAAATCTTGAAGCTCTTTTTATTTCCTGTTCAAGTATTTTATGCAACGCCCTCTTATTATAAACCCCAGTCAGCTCATCAATAAATGTTTTTTTTCGTATATTGAAATATATGTTTACCATATAACCTATTGCTAACAAAGAAGCAACAAGCCCTCCACCAAGCGCAATTAATTCCACAACCACAATATAATAAATTGACGAAACACTGTTTGTTATTTTTGTTAATGTATTGATAAACTCACCAGAAAACATCCCGCTTATTGTTAATATTGCCCCCCTTATTAAATTAATGTTTGTTTTTATGGCAATATAAGAAAATGACGAGAAAAATACGACTGCAATCATTATAAGCGCTACGACAACATACAAGCTTTTTTCAAGCCTCTTTAATTCAACCATAAAATATTAATGCAAAAACTATTTAATAATCTATCTCTAAAATAAATAATGTCAATATACATTATAGAACATCTTGAACCAAAAATTTGGGAATGGTGCTTAATTGAATATAAAAATATCTCAAAAATAGTTGGAAAAAATAATTTGTGGTTCACAAACATAAAAGAAAAAAGCAAAGCATTAAAAGAATTATCTAAACACGGAAAAATAATAACAAAATCTGTTAAGGACTTAAATTTAAAAAATGCTTGCGTTCTCGACCCAGAAGCAAAAAAAACTTTATCATCAAAGGAAGCTAAAAAATTTGATTTTTTCATTTTTGGTGGTATTCTCGGAGACTATCCGCCAAAAAAAAGAACAAAATCCGAACTAACCACTCATCTAAAAAAAGCAAAAGCCAGAAATTTAGGAAAATGCCAATTCTCAACAGATAACGCTGTTTTTGTTACGAAACAAATAATCCTTGGAAAAGAATTAAGCAAAATGAAATTCATAAATGAACTAACAATTAAAATAAATGACATCGAATCAACAATTCTTCCTTTTTGCTACCCTATCATAAACAAAAAACCACTAATAAGCAAAGAACTAATAAAATATCTAAAAAGTCATTGATTTTTTATCTTAAAATATATTTAGGTTATTCGGATAAAATTATAAACTAATTTGTTTTTTTTATCACATGAAAAAAGACGGGAAAAAAGGAATTTATTTGTTAGGGGCATCAAGCTTTTTTAATGATTCTGGAAGCGAAATGATTGCTCCAATTCTTCCGTTTTATATTACCTCTCTTGGTGGAACAGGATTGGCCGTTGGTTTATTATCAGGTTTAAGAGAAGGACTCTCAAGCATATTCAAATTAATCGGTGGATTCTACTCCGACAGGATTGGAAAAAGAATGCCAATTGTTTTTTTAGGTTATTTTATTTCTGTAGTTTGTAGATTTTTACTCTCTCTTGCAAATTTCTGGCAGCTTGCTCTTGCTTTTGTATCAATTGAAAGAATTGGAAAATCAAGGGATGCCCCGCGAGATGTCTTAATTACGAAATTTACAAAAAAACGGGGATGGGGTTTTGGAATTCACCAAATGTTTGATACATTAGGGGCAGTTGTTGGTTCTATTTTAATTTTAATTTTCGTCTTAAAATTTAATTTTTCATACAAAACAATTATTCTAATTGCTGGAACAATTTCATCTTTATCACTTATCCCGTTGTTTTTCGTAAAAGATAAAAAGACAAAACCAACAAAAAACAGAATGTTTTTTAATATTCAAAATATTAACAAACACTTAAAATATCTAATATTAGTGTTCATTGTTTTCTCTATCGCAAATTTTGGACTTTATATGTTCATGCTATTAAGGGCAAAAGAGATAACAGGAACAATCGCGGGAGCAATTGGATTAGGAGTTATATTTAATATGAGCTGGGCAATATTATCACCATATTTCGGAAAATTATCAGACAAATTTGGAAGAAAAAACATAATATTCGTCGGCTATCTTATCTTTCTTTTTGTTGTCATAGGGTTTTTATTTGCTTCTTCAATTCTCTTTTTAGCAATTCTGTTTTTCTTTTACGGGGTTGTTTATGCTATAACGCAAGGAAATCAAAAAGCATTCGTCTCCGATTTTATAACAAAAAACGAAGGAACAATATTCGGAGTTTATCAATTCTCAATAGGAATTGCAAGCATAATTGGTGGCACAATTGCAGGAATTTTATGGGATATCTCGCCTAATCTAATGTTTGCATATCTCTCTATTGTCTCGCTTATATCCTTAATCTTATTTTCATTTGTTAAAAACAAATAATTATCTTAATTCTAAACCCTTCACTCTTGCTTCCATATACAAACTACGAGGACATCTCTTATTTGAAAAAGCACATATTACGCAACATTGAGCAATCGGAGTATTTACTTCCTTGTTACATTTCGGGCATACAAATTTTTGAGGACAACTCTCAATATCCACAATCGCCTTGTTTCTTTTTGAACAATGTGGGCATTTTAAAAAAACGTTTTTTGGAATTTTAATAATGCTCTTTTTTCTACCCATTATCAAATCCTATTTTTTGAACAATTTTGTCTAATTTCTGCCAAATTTTTATTTATTTTATTATTAGGGTTGTTAATTTCTGTGCAAATTCCTTTAAACTCGCCAGGAGCTTTTTTCTCAATTAAAATTTTGATTATTGGGTTCTTGCATCCGCTTGCAAACTCATTTTGTATTTTTTCCCATTTTGTTTCGACAACAGCTAACTTTGAACAATCCCCCTGCATTAATGCGCTAATATCCTCTTGAATTGTTTTATCATTTGCAATAGATATTATTTGTATTGCTTGATAAATTGTTATAAAAACAATAGAGCACAAAATTGCTAATATAAACAAAATAACTAATAAAATTTTTATCCACAACCTCATATCTAATTAAAAGTTTAGCCCTATAAAAATTTATTTTTTGTTTTTCTTTTCCCAATTATTTATCGTGTTTCTTAATGTCCCTAAAGTTAAATCAATACAATGAAATTTTGCTTCTGGTATATCCCCCAACTTTTTTGCAATATCTTGCTCGCTTATTTTCTTTGCTTCTGGTATGGTTTTACCTTTAACAAGTTCTGTTGTTGCAGAAGCACTAGCAACAGCAACTGCACAACCCAGCGTATCAAATTTTATGTCTTTAATATAATCAACTTCTTTACCATCAACTTTTTTCTTCCCAATTTTTACAAAAAAAGCCATCGTATCTCCACAAGAACCAATTTCCTCTCCAATAGCATCAGGATTCTCTATTTTTCCCCTATTTTTTGGATTTTTATAATACTCAATTATTTTCTCAATCCCCATTCTTAAATAAAATCAACAACCTATAAAAACCCTTTTGTTTATTAAAATGTATGGTAAAATACAAAATTTCAATTGATGAAAACAAATGCATAGGTTGCGGGGCTTGTGCAGCTGTTTCCAAAAATTTTGAAATTCTTGATGGAAAATCAAGAGTTAAAAAATCCCAAATTACCGATAAAGATTTTAAGTTAAATAATGAAGCAGCCAATCTCTGCCCAGTTCGCGCAATAAAAATAGAAAAAATTTGAACAAATGACAACCTGGCATGCAATAGATAAAAAAGAGGTTTTAGAAATTTTAAAAACTTCGGAAAAAGGTTTGTCGGAAAAAGAAGCAGAAGAACGATTAAAAAAATATGGTTATAACGAAATAAAACAAGTTTTAAAAATTAATCCCATAAAAATATTTTTGCAGCAATTTAACTCTATCTTTGTTTATATTCTCTTATTAGCTGCAATATTTTCCCTACTTATAAAACATTATGTTGATTTCTCAGTTATTTTTGCGATTATCATAATTAATTCTTCAATAGGTTTTTTTCAACAATATAAAGCAGAAAAAACAATTCTTGAAATGAAAAAATTACTCGTTTCAAAAGTTAGAGTTTTAAGAAATAATGTCCTAAAAGAAATTTCTTCATTTGAAATCGTTCCCGGAGATATTTTGTTTGTGTCAGAAGGCGATAAGATTATGGCTGATTGCAGAGTTATTTATGAAAACGAACTTGAGACAAACGAAGCAATTCTTACTGGTGAGAGTTTTCCAGTTAAAAAAACAACAGAAAAAGTCCCATTAGAATCTGGAATTTTTGAGAGGAAAAACATTGTATTTATGGGGACTTCTATTGTTAAGGGTTCAGCTCATCTGGTTGTTGTATCAACTGGAATGTCAACCGAATTTGGAAAAGTCGCTTCATTAGTTCAAGAAGTTCAACCTGAAAAAACCCCTCTTGAAAAGAAGATTGATGGCTTTTCAAAAAATGTTGCGCTTATTATCTCAATTCTTACAATAATTACAATATTCGTTGGATTATTAAGGGGGGAAGAAATATTTAATATGTTTTTAACAGGAATTGCTCTTGCCGTAAGCGTTATTCCAGAAGGATTGCCAGCAGTCATAGCCATTACTTTAGCCTTAGCAATTGGAAGAATGAAAACCCAAAACGCACTAATTAGAACACTGCCTGCAGCAGAAACTCTTGGCAGAACAACAGTTATATGTGTTGACAAAACAGGAACAATCACCGAAGAAGAGATGGTTGTAACTAAATTATATTGCGGAAAAAAATTCTATGAAATCAAAGATGAAAAATTTTTCTCAGATAATAAAAAAATCATTCCACTAAAAAACCAAGATATCAAAACATTGTTAAAAGTAGGAATAATGTGCAACAACGCAAGAATTGAGAATATTGACGGAAAAATAAAAATTATTGGTGATTCTACAGAAAGAGCACTTGTTTTATCAGCAGAAAAAGCAGGATTATCAAAAAAAGAAACAACAGAAAAAGAAGAACGAATTTATGAATTCTCTTTCTCTTCAAAAAGAAAGTTAATGTCAATAATAAGAGAAAGTGATAGAAGGTTAATAAGCTACCTAAAAGGTGCGCCAGACATAATTATAGAAAGATGCACGAAAGAAATAGTAAACGGAGAAATTATACCTCTAACTACGAATAGGAAAAAAGAACTTTTGTCAATATCTAATGAAATGTCTTCCCAAGCATTAAGAGTGTTGGCTTTTGCATTTAGGTATGTTCCTGAGAAATTCACGCAAGAAATAGCAGAACATGGATTAATTTTTGTTGGTTTTCAAGGAATAATCGACCCTCCAAGAAAAGAAGTTAAAAAAGCAATAGAAGAATGTAAAACAGCAGGAATAAAAGTAAAAATGTTTACTGGAGATTCTTTGCTTACTGCAGAAGCAATTTCAAATATGATAGGATTAGACGGAGGCAGCATAGATGGTAAAGAGTTAGAAAAACTTTCAGAAGAAGAATTTAATAAAGCAGTCATAACAAAAAACATTTTCGCAAGAATAACGCCAGAAATTAAATTAAAAATTATAAAAACCTTAAAACAACAAAAAGAAATTGTTGCTGTTACAGGAGATGGCGTTAATGACGTATTAGCTCTTAAAGAAGCGCACATTGGTGTTGCAATGGGAATGAGGGGAAGTGATGTTGCCCGAGAAGTCTCTGACATAATCCTTCTTGATGACAATTTTAATTCAATAGTTAAAGCAATCAAAGAAGGAAGAAGAGTTTATGATAATTTAGAAAAATCAATAAAATTTCACCTTTCTGCCAATTTTGGTGAGTTGCTCCTCGTTCTTTTTGCAATGATTCTCGCGATGCCATTGCCTATGCTTCCACTCGCAATATTATGGATGAACTTAATAACAGACTCTCTCCCTAGTTTGTCACTAAGTGTAGAAAAAGAAGAAGAAAACCTAATGAAAAGAAAACCAAAAAATCCAGAAGAAACAATATTAAAAGACATATGGAAATTTGTTATTACGGCAGGATTGATTACCTTTATTGTGGTTTTAATATTGTTTTTTGTTTATTATCAAACAAATTTGCAAAAAGCAAGAACAATTGCTTTGACAACAGCAGTATTTTCAGAACTATTCTTACTATTCACTTGTCGCTCAAAAGACAAAAACATATGGGAAATCGGGATATTTTCTAATAAATTTGCATTATATTCTGTTATTGGAGCAGCAATTTTGCAATGTATTGCAATATACTCCCCGCTATCAACAATATTTGGCATTGAAAAATTAGCAATATCTGAATTATTAATGGCAATAATTGTTTCTTCGTCAGCGTTTATTTTCTTTGAAATTAAAAAATTCGTAAACCGAAAATCTATAAATCAATAAAATAAAATATTTCATTTCCTTTTTTTTCTTTCACAAACCCCATCTTAAGCTCATTCAAAATTATTTCAAACCATTGCCTTTCCTTTAAAGTTTTTTTCCCGCCCATGCTCTTTGTAGAAAAACTTGCAATAATGTGGTTTGTCTTTTCCCTGATTACTTCCAAAATCTTCTTCGTTGTGCCATATTCATAATCTTCAAGCGCATCAAATAATTTTAAGCAAAGATAAACATCCCCTTCGCCTAATCCTATGTCAGAAATATCAGAACAAAAGATTTCTGCATTAATTTTATTCTCCTTTGCAAATCTTTCCACAAATTTAACAACCGCACAATCAACATCATATCCAATATAATATTTTGGAACAAATCCAAAATGCTTTAAGGCAAGAAGATTAAAACCGCAGCCCAAATCAACAACACTATTTCCTCTTCTTTTTATCTCACTAACAAGCCAAGGATAAATCCCGAGTCGTTCTTTAACAGATTTGTGCATTTTAAATGTATCTTCAGAAAAATTAATTTTTTCAAATTTTCTGTAAAAACTCAAAGGCAACATAGAAGTTGAAATTTTCCTTAATTTAGCCCGAATTAGCTTTATTCTTTCTTCATCATCATTAGATTTTATCTTTGAAGCGATTTTTAAAACAAATCTTTCATCTATGCAAGAGTATGGTTTTTTTTCTATAACTTTTTTTACTATTTCTGAAACAAAATCCATAATAAAATTAAACACTTCTAATATAAAGATGTTTGTATTAAATTATTATCCCTGCTAAAACACATACAATTAACATTATAAACAAAGATTATTTTATTACCAAGGGGTTGTGGGCCAGCTTGGTAAGCTTCCACCTTCGGGAGACAAAAATCGCGAAAAAGGTGGCGACCCCGGTTCAAATCCGGGCAACCCCATTTAAAAAACAAAAACGCCCCAACCGGGAATCGAACCCGGATCCCGACCGCGACAGGGTCGTGTACTAAGCCATTATACGATTGAGGCTTGATTATCTATTATAAAACTAATTTTTAAAATTTATTGTTTTTGTTGTTCTCTCGGCGATTCAGGAAGCTCTGGCTCATCGTGAGGCACTTTTACAATATCAGCCACTCTATCACCTTCATGTAATTTGACAATTCTTACTCCTTGTGTTGCTCTTCCCATTACTCGCAACTCTTTCATTCTTACTCTTATTATCATTCCTTTTGTTGTTGTGATTATTGCAGAATCTTTATCATCCACACTTATTGTTCCGATAACATAACCTGTCTTTTCCCCGACCTTCAAATTAATTACCCCCTTCGCAGCTCTTGATGTCTTTCTGTAACTATCTAATTCAGAACGCTTCCCAAAACCTTTTGAAGTAATTGTCAAAATTGTTGTTTTCCCGTCTTTCGGCAAGCTTTCTAAAGAAACAACCTCGTCATCAGCTCTTAATGTAATGCCTTTTATCCCATAACTTGCCCTTCCCATTGCTCTAACCTCATCAGAATCAAATCTTATTGCCCAACCCTTCTTTGTTACAAGCAAAACTTCTTGCTTATCTTCAACTCTCTCAACACCAACAATAACATCAGAACCATCAGCAGGCAAATTCATTATTCTCACTCCTGTACTTCTTGGTTTTGACACCAATTTTAATGGTAATTTCTTCACCATTCCAAGTTTTGTAACAAACATTAAATAACCATCATCAAAGTTTCTTATTGCCATTACATTAGCAATAACTTCGTCTTTTAAGTTGAGAAGATTTACTATTGCCTTCCCTTTACTCTGCCTCTCGGCAGCAGGCACGTCATTAGCTTTTAACCAATAAACTCTTCCTCTTGAAGTAAAGAAAAGAAGATAATCATGAGTAGAACAAGCAATTAAATTCTTTACAACATCCTCTTCTTTCAATTCCCCGCCAGAAACCCCTGCCCCGCCTCTTTTCTGCTCTTTATAAGCTTTCAAATCCACTCGCTTAATATAACCACCATTAGTTATCATAACAACAACATCTTTTCTCTCTATTATATCTGCCTCACCTATCTCCTCTATCTGCTTGACTATCTTAGTTTTTCTCTCATCACCGTATTTTGCCTTTAAATCAGAAACCTCTTTTTTGATTATCTTCAAAATTTCTTTTTCATCATCCAACACTTTTTTTAAATAAGCGATTTCTTCTTTCAATTTCTTCTGCTCATCTTCAAATTTGGTTTTTTCAAGATGAGTTAATTGTTGTAATTTAATCTCTAATACTGCTTTCGCTTGTCTTGTTGTCAAGCCAAATTTTTTCATCAAACCATCATGAGCAACAGAAGTATTATCCGCTTTTTTAATAAATTCAACAATTTTATCAATATTCTTTAATGCAATTAACAAACCATCAACAATTTCCAATCTTTCTTCATCTTTCTTCAAATCAAATTTGCATCTATTTGTAACAATTTGTTTTCTATATTTTACATATTCTACAATTATGTCTTTCAAAGTTAATATCTTTGGTTTTTTATCTACTAATGCTAATATGTTAGCATCAAAATTTGTTTGAACATTTGTAAATTTGTATAATTTATTTAGAGTATACTTTGGATCAACACCTTTTCTTAATTCAATAACAATCCTTACTTTATTTTTTGCACTTTCATCTCTAATATCCCAAATATCAGGAAGCTTTTTCTCGGACGATAACTTCGCAATATCCCTAACAAGTTCTGCTTTATTAACCATATACGGCAATTCTGTGATTACTATCGTTGGTTTTCCTTTATGTTCTTCCATAACTATTTTTGAACGCACAACAATCTTGCCTTTTCCAGTTTTATACATGTCTTTCGCGCCAGAACCCATAATTATCCCACCAGTTGGAAAATCAGGCCCTTTCACAATTTCACAAAGTTCATCAACGCTAATTTCCGGTTTATTGATATATTCAATAATTGCATCACAAACCTCTGTTAGATTGTGCGGCGGAATATTTGTTGCCATTCCAACAGCAATTCCAGTTGCACCATTTATTAACAAATTTGGTAATTTAGCAGGTAATGTATCTGGCTCTTTTGTTGAATTATCAAAATTAGGAATCATTTTTACTGTTTCCTTGTCAATATCTTCAAGCATCTCCATCGCAATCTTACTAAGCTTCACTTCTGTATAACGCATTGCAGCAGCAGAATCCCCATCCATACTACCAAAATTTCCCTGTCCATGAACAAGAGGATATCTTAATGAGAAATCTTGTGCCAACCTAACCATCGCATCATAAACAGCCAAATCACCATGTGGATGATATTTTCCAAGAACCTCTCCAACAACAGCAGCAGATTTTTTTGTTGGTTTTGAAGGTTCTAATCCAATAGAATTCATTGCATATAAAATTCTTCTATGCACTGGTTTTAATCCATCTTCAACAGAAGGCAAAGCCCTCTGAACTATCACAGACATTGCATAATCAATATAAGCTTTCTCCAATTCCTCGCTAATTTCAGCTCCCTCAACCCCTTTCTCGCCTTTTTCTTTTGCAATAATGTTTTTCTCTCTTCTTTTTTCTTCTTCAATTTCAGCTTTTTTATCAGCAATATTCTCTTGTTTGATTATCTCTTCTTCTGTTTTTTTTGGAGTCATGTTATTTTATCTCCTTATCTTTGTTTATTTTAACATTGTAATTAATTTCTACCTCTGGAAAAATCCCCTCAAACCCGCAACTATTACATTTGTGATTTCCTAATAAACCAACATATGTTAAATCAACATTATCGCTCTCGCAATTTGGACAAATTATAACTGATACCATTTTAATTTAATACCTCTTTGTAACTATTCATTTCCATTATGTTTATGTTAAATTGTTTAATTTTATAAACTATCATCTTAAATATCAATTTGAGCTTCGTGAGCTTTCTCAGCAATAAATTGTCTCCTTGCCTCAACATCCTCCCCCATTAATTTTGAAAATAATTCATCTGCAATCGCTGCATCTTCAATAGTTACTCTTTTTAATAACCTTGTCTTTGGATTCATTGTCGTCTCCCATAATTGTTCAGGATTCATCTCTCCCAATCCTTTAAATCTTTGAACTTCTGCACCACCAATTTCTTTTTGTAAAGATTTTAACTCTTCATCAGAATAAACATAATGATCTCCTCTTTTCCTTACTCTATATAACGGCGAAACAGCAATATACAAATTCCCATTTTCAATTATTTTTGGCATAAACCTAAAAAAGAAAGTTAACAATAATGTCTTTATATGTGCGCCATCAACATCTGCATCAGTCATTATTATTATTTTTGAATATCTTAAATCCTCAATTTTAAATTGTTCTCCAATACCAGTCCCCATAGCAGTAATAAGATTTGAGATTTGTTCATTGCTTAACACTGTTACAGGATTTGCTTTTTCAACATTAAGAATCTTTCCCCGTAATGGTAAAATTGCTTGAAATTCTTTGTTTCTGGCCATCTTTGCAGAACCCCCAGCAGAATCTCCCTCAACAATAAATAATTCTGTATTTTCCGCTTTTGTTTTTGAACAATCAGCAAGTTTTCCAGGCAATCCGGAAAATCCAAAAGCACTTTTCCTTCTTACCAATTCCTTGGCTTTTTTTGCGGCATTTCTTGCTCTCTGCGCCTCCAATCCTTTATTTACAATCTCTTTTGCAATAGAAGGATTTTCTTCAAAGAATTCGCTAAGAAAATCCATAGTTATGCTATCAACAATACCTTTTATCTCAGAATTTCCAAGTTTTGTTTTTGTCTGTCCTTCAAATTGAGGTTCTGGAATTTTTAAAGATAACACTGCTGCTAAACCTTCCCTGACATCATCACCGCTTAAAGCCTCATTTTTAAGCATTTTATTTTTGCTTGCATAATTGTTTAATGCTCTTGTTAGTGCAGTTTTAAAACCAGAAACATGAGTCCCGCCCTCAACGGTATTAATAGTATTTACAAAACTTAACACATTTTCCTGATAACCAGAATTATATTGAATGGCAAACTCTACAACAACCTTGTCTTTTTCTTTTATGTGATAAATTGGCTTATGCAAAACATCTTTATTTTTATTAACCCATTTTATAAAATCTATTAATCCGCCTTCAAAATTAAAAACTTCTTTTTTATTTGTTTTCTCTTCTTCAAGCACAATTTTTATTCCTTTATTTAAGAAAGCAATTTCCCTCATTCTTGCGGCAAGCACAGAAAAATCAAAATCGGTTGTTGAAAATATTGTTTCATCAGGATAAAATGTTACTTCTGTTCCTGTTTCGTCTTTATCAACCTCTCCAACAATTTTTACATCATATAATGGCTTACCAATTTTGTATTCTTGTTGATAGATTTTACCATTTCTTTTAACTCTTACTCTCATTAATTTTGATAAAGCCGCAACAACACTTATTCCCACGCCATGCAATCCGCCAGAAACCTTATAAACATCTTTCTCAAATTTTCCTCCTGCATGTAATTTCGTAACAGCTATTTCAAGTGCGGGTTTCTTATAAATTGGGTGCGGTTCAACAGGAATTCCCCTGCCATTATCAACTACAGTTACGCTCCCATCTTTATTTATTGTAACTTTAATCAAATCACAATAACCAGCAAGTGCCTCGTCAACAGAATTATCCACAATTTCATATACTAAATGATGCAATCCTGCTTTTCCAGTAGAACCAATATACATCGCAGGCCTATGTCTAACTCCATCTAAACCTTCAAGAACCTTAATGGCTCCGGCGCCATAAGATTTCACTTTTTCTTCTCCGCTTTTTTGATTACTCATCTTAAAATTCCTAAAAACCACCCAATGATTTTTAATTTTCAATCATAAAAATTAAATTCACTTTATAAACCTTACTGCACTTTTTAAAAATTTATCGACGACAAAATAAGTTTTTCTTTTTAAGCGATATAAATTCAAAACATATCAAACACTAATTATCTTACAATTACTTCTACATAGTTATTTGTTTTCAATCGCTTTTTCCTTTAAATAGAATTTTGTCCATTTTAATCTTCTTTTATCTCGTTTCAATTTCAAAGCATTTCTCCTACATTTACTAGAACAATAAAATTTGATTGTCCCATCATTACAAATTAAATGCACGCCCTTAAATGGTTCGCTCTCCTTTCCACAAAATACGCATTTTGTCATTTTAGGTACTCCTTATTTTTTTATTTTCTCTAATTCTTCTTGCCTCAATCTCTGTCTCTCTTAATGTTAATAAGTCCCCCACCTTAACAGGACCTTTTACATTTCTTCTTATTGTCTTACCCTCATTTCTTCCACTCAAAATCTTACAATTAACTTGAGTAACCTCTCCCCTTGCTCCGGTTCTTGCAACAATTTCTTCTACAAGTGCATTAGCCGCCTCTTCGCTAACTAATTTGGTTATTGTTCCGCCCTTTGAAGAAGTTTTTGCTTCTTGTTCTTTTTTTGATTTTTGTTTTTTGGCGCTGCCCATATTACTTCGCTAATTGCTTTTTCAATTGAACAATATCATCTTCAGCCTCGCCCGGATTAATAACCGCAACAGAAGAAGCATTAACTTTAATTCCAGCAGCCAGTCCCAATTTTTGTTTTGAATCTACCTCAACACAAGGAATGTTTTTTTCCTTGCATAAAACTTGCAAATGAGAAACAATTTCTTTCGGCTCAACATCTTTAGCAACAACAACAAGCTTTGCGATACCTAACTCTACAGCTTTCGTCACCTCATTAGTCCCTTTATCTATTTTTCCAGTTTTTCTCGCTGTTTCTATAATATTATAATAGTCCATTTTTCCTCTGCAACCGCTTCATCGGTTAGTTATAAGTTAAAAAAGCGGTTTATAAATCTTATTCTTTTTCTTGTCTTTAACTTGTTATTTAAATATCCAAAGAAAACTAGCAAAAAAGAACTAAAAATTACCTCCAACTAACATAAACCTCGTCTGTGCGCTCTCGCGGTAAAATATCAACCTCATTTATGTTTCTTGGATAATTTTTTTTGTTAAATAAAATCTCTCCTAAAAAAGCAATCATTGCCCCATTATCTACCAAAAATTCTTTTGCAGGACAAAAAAATTTCGCTTCTCTTTCTTTACACATTATTTTTGCCATCTCTTGCAACCTTGAATTACAAGCAACCCCGCCGCCCAGAACAAGCTCATTCTTATTTATATGCGCCATTGCCCTCTCAGCAGCCTCTATTAGCATAGCAAAAGCAGTTTCTTGTAATGAAAAAGATAAGTCTTCTATTTTCTCGCCTTTATCAAATAATTGCTGTATTTTTGTTTGCATTCCTGAAAAAGAGACATCCATACCTTTTATTGAATATGGTAACTCAATATATTTTCCATTTTTTGCCAATTGCTCTATTTTTGGCCCACCAGGAAAAGGAATTCCCATATGTCTTGCCACTTTATCAATAAAGTTTCCTATTCCTATATCCAAAGTTTCTCCAAAAACTCTATATTTTCCAGATGCATAAGCAATAATTTGAGTATTTGCTCCAGAAGCATAAAGCAACACAGGATCTTTCGCTCCAGAGATTCTCCCAATCTCCAAATGTGCAATACAATGATTTATGGGAATAATAGGCACTTTTAATTCCATCGCTTTCTTCTTTGCGAAATCCATCCCTGCTTTTAAACACGGAGCCAATCCAGGCGCATTTGACAAAGCAATTGCATCAATCTTTTTCTCATTTATTCTCGCTTTTTCTAACGCCTCCCACCATAATTTTTCTGCAACCTCCTTATGATGTTTTGCGCTCTCAATTGGAACAATCCCCCCTTTTTTTGGAACATACATATCTTTCACATTCGTTAATATCTTTCCATTATCAACAACCCCTACCCCGAATGTATGCGCAGTACATTCAATGCCAACAATCATACTATTAGTTATAATCACAAGATTTTAAAATTAGTGTTTTGATAATAAAAGATAATGAGCAGAAAAAAACCAAGCAGATTAGAGATGGAGTGTATAGATGAACACAAAGAAAATATACCATTTAATGAAACAAATTATATCAAATTGGAAAATAAAGAATTTACTGACATATTACTTGAAAGATTAAAAACTAAAAATCCTCTTTATTATAAAGTTATAGAAAAATCATATATTGAAGGAAAAACCCTCAATTTAATAGGAAAAGAACTTGGATATTCTAGAGAATACATAAGATTAATTAAAATTGAAGCATTGCGATTACTTTACATTTTTGCAATTGACGAAATTTATAAACCTTTATTCAAAATAAAAAATAAATAAAATCCAATAAAAATTTTATCTTTTTTTCTTCCTTCCGCCGCGCGCCATTTTTGCCTCGCATACATTGCCCTTTCCGTCAACATAATAAAGGAAACCTGGCTTTCTTTTCACAGCGTTCTTTATTAAAATTGTTCCCATTTAACACCTCCTTACAAAAATTATAATCAACTACTCTATAATCTATTTAAACCTTTCTTTGCCGACGATAAAATTAATTATTTTTTTGTTTTTATTATTAAATGGTATTTCAATTATTTTTTTGAATGGTTTTTTTGGACTAACGCAAAATTCAAATGGCTTTACAATTCTTTTCTCAACAACATTATTTTTCTCATCAAGCCACAAAACCAAAAATGAAAAAAACACAAAAAAAGAATGAATCGCATAATATCCTTTTTTGTCAAACTCAAACAATAAATTGGCGCTTTCTTTTGGTTTGAACATCAAACCCAAAATCTTGTTTGCTTTTCTTACATTAATAAAAATTTTCTTACCCTGAAAAATAATTTTTATTTTCATTTACTTCTTTTACCTCTTTTTTACTAATTAACTTTCTATGCAAATTATTAACCTCTTTTTCACAAACAAAATCATGATGTCTAAATCCTCCTCCAAAACATTTTGGGATATGCATAAGTTCATGAATTATTGTCTTGTCTTGCTCTTCTTTACTCATTTTATTAAATCTCTCTAAAAATTCAATCGCATAAAAAGCTTTAATACCAAGTGCTTTTTGCATTAATTTACCTAATGCATGACATCTTGCAATAGTCCCCCTGGTTTTGCTCCCATAACTCCTTATAAATCCAACTCTTGAAAAATCAATATGATTCATTCCAAGCACTTTTGCAATCTCCTCAGCTCTTTTTTTTAAGTCGTCTGCGTTTTCGTATCTCATGTTATCTCAATCTTAATAATCACATAAATCAACTAATTCTTATATCCCAAATTAAATTCTCGTTCTTTTTTAATAGGAACAGAATAAATCGCCCCGCAATTATTACATCTATATATCTGCTCATAGTCACCTAAATTACCAATTAATTGCGAATTAGCGTGTTTTGTTTCTCTTAAACATCTTCCTTTCTTGCTTATTTTTTGTTCTAATCCCATTTTATTTTGTAACAATTTCTATGCCATCTAAATGTTTAAGTTTATAATCTTTTCCAACAGCCTGTTTTGTTCTTATGCTTATTGCCTTTACAAAATTCTTTCCAATATCACTATGTAACCTGTAAGCAAAATCCAACGCAGTTGAGTTCGGCGGCATTAAAAAACAATCAGGCAATACTCTTCCTTGCGAATCAGTCATTTTAGAACTTGAAGCAGGAAATACTGCAACATATCCTAAAATATCTAAAACTACTTTATTTAAAACATCTTGAACACCAGTTGAGCCATACTCACAAAGAAAATCCTCTATTTTTTTAAGTGCCTCTTTTTGCTGTTCGCTTAGTTGTTTTTTTATCTCAAATTTTTTTTCTCCAGGAACATAATGTATCAATCCATTTTTGTCAGCCTGTCTTAAACTTAATTCGCCATCAGCAAAGCAAGGAACAATAGGATAATCAAACTCTTTCATAACTTTTTCAAGATTTTCTTTGCTTTTTGGTTTATCCATTTTATTAGCTGCAATTATCATCGCCTTGGTAGTTTTTCTTAATATTCTTGCAAACTCTGCCAATTGCTCCTCACCCCACATAGTTGGCTTTTCAGGATTCAACTTTGTCTTTAACAAAACTTGCTTAACATCATCCATAGCGACTTTTAATCCTGAAAACTGCTTTGCAACTGCCTCTGCAAAATTAGTTTTCTGCATCTCTATTTTTCTAGCAAATGGAGCCCATGCCTTTTTTAATATTCCCAAATACCACAAATCAAGCTCTCGTTCAATAAACTTTATATCGTTTCCAGGATAATATCCATCCGTAGTTTTTCCTTCTGCATCTGTCTCTCCAGACATATCAACAACATGAATAAATGCGTCCGCCGAAGCCAAATCATTTAAAAATTCGCTCCCAAGCCCCTTTCCCTCACTCGCACCTGGAACCAATCCAGCTACATCAACTAATTCAAAAGGCACAAATCTCCAACCATCTTTAACATACCCTTCTCTCGGATTACTGATTTTTCCGAATTCAGCTGCCAAATCTCTTATTTTTACATATGCCATTCCATGATTTGGTTTTATCGTTGCAAAAGGATAAGGAGCAATTAAAACATCTGCCAAAGTTGCTGCTTTGAAAAATGTGCTCTTTCCCGAATTAGGTTTTCCAACAATTCCAACCTGCATTATATTATCTCCCTTAACAAATCTTCAACTTTTTCTTTTAATTCTTCCAAAGTTCCGTCATTTATTATTTTATACTCAACAAACTCCATACATTTTCCTACTTGCTGCCCATAACTCTCTTCATTAATCCCAAAATCGCGCGCATCCATTGCTTTTATCTCTTCCAATGTTTTTGGGTCACTGTCTTTATTTCTCCGTTTTATCCACTCAAACCTCTTTGTATCAGGTGCATCAACGCCAATAAGAATAAAATCTCCAGCTAATTTAAATCTAAGAATTTCCTCTGGATTTCTTATTCCGCTAATAACATAATTCTTCCCGATTTGCATTTTTTTTAAAATTCTATCAGCCCAATACCCCCCACCATATTTTTTTCTCATCTCATTTCCCAAATCTTGCAGGTTTTTTCTGTTTATTTCAATCCCTCTTGCTCTTGCTTCTTCTCTTACTTCTGAACTCAAATTTAATTTAATAAATCCCTTCTTTTCCAAAATGTCTGCAACAACATCTTTGCCAGAAGCAATTGGCCCAACTATTCCAATTATCATAAAATAAAAACGCAAAGCAATCTTTATATAGATTATTAAACTCAAATTTAACGATCCCGTAGCTCAGCTGGTTAGAGCACCGCTCTTATAAGAGCGCATTCCGCCAGGGATGTGTTATACCTCCTTTAAATTTAGGAGATTAAGAAAGGCGGGGGTCCTGGGTTCGAATCCCAGCGGGATCATATTATTCGTCGCAAAATTAAAATCTATATAAATCATCTTTTTGTTTATAAAAATTATAGAATGTATGTTTTGAATTAACAAGCCTAATTTATCGCTTACACAAAGCGAGCGCATATGAACCATCTGGAAGTATGTATTTCTTTACATCATTAAAATACATCTTCAAATATCCAATAAACTCATCCTCTTCATAATGATATGTCATTGCAACGATAATTTGATCTCCCTTGCTAAAACTAACTTTCTTATTCTGAAATGTTATTGTCTTATCTTTTTTTATTGTATAATAAAATTCAATTCTTGAATTCTTGAATCTTACATCATATTCTACCTCATCTTGATTAAATCCCAATTGCATCAATACATAAATAAAAAATTTATTAAAGCCAGGATGTTCTCTACATGATTTAACAATATCCTCCTCAACTTTATGATTATTAAGTCCATTCCCAATTAAAAGCATATCCCCTTCCTTCATAGCACTCCTTATTTCATAAAGTAATTCGTGAATTTCAAAATTTCCAAGAGTGTTACCCAAAAGCAAAAAGAAACTTTTTTTATATTCATCTTTCCGTAATAAAGGTACAACATTCTCTAAATTTTCAAAATCAGAAATATTCCAATGCACTCTAACCACATCAACATTTGTATTAAGATTTCTCATAGTTTCCATTGCAGTGGCAACCATATGCCCGCTTATATCAATCGGACAATATCTTAATTTCACATTCTTTTTTCTTAAATTCTCAACGAATAAAGCGGCTTTTTTCCCATTGCCACAGCCTAAATCAACAATATTTATCGGACCAGTTCCGATTTCATTTAACAAACTTTTCATGTGGTTATGTAACAAGGTTAACTCTTTTGGCCCAATTCCTTTTTTATATTCCTCTGTTGAAACTAAATCAAGATATCCTTGTGCTTGTTCAGGTGTTAAATACCATAACTTAGAATCAGCAATATTCCACACTCTTGTCTTGCCTTCAAGAGAATACCCCCTCTTTAAAAGTTCCTTGAAGATCAAGTCATTAAATTCCATCAAAACTGACTAAATTCAAAGGTATTTATGTCTTTCTTTTTTATTTTTACCTCTATCATAGGATAAAATCAAATCGCTAAATCAATTTAAAACTCAAAATTATCAATTTCCATTATGTTTTTATACCTTCTTTTTCTTTTTTATCAAACAGAAATCCATTAAGCTCCTGTAGTCTAGAGGCCAAGGACACGGCCCTTTCGCGGCCGGGACCCGGGTTCAAATCCCGGCAGGAGCATAACAAATAACGCCCATCGCATTACCTTAAATAATTATCTTCCCATTTTCTCATACTCTCTTCATCAAGCTCAATTATTATTCTTGGTTTTTCCCTCTTTTTAACCCACCCCCTCCAGAAAATTCCAAACGCCAATCCAACAACCATTCCAGAAAGATGAGCAATGTGCCCAATATTGCTAGGAACAAACAATCCAATTATGTCAAAAACTGCCCACAAAATACCTGCAATAATCATCGGCATAGGCAAACCATAAACCCATACAATCATTAAAGGCCTTAAAATTATCAAAGCACCAAAAATTCCAAATATCGCACCGCTCGCCCCTAACGAAGAAGTATAAAAATTAACAGCCACCACATTAGCTAAGACGCCGGAAGCAAAGAAAACCAATAAAAATTTTTTACTTCCGATTATTTTTTCTAAAATGCTCCCAAAAAGCGCAAGTGCAAACATATTATATAACAAATGCCCAAAATTTGCATGTAAAAATATTGCGCTAACAAAACGCCACACCTCAACAACGTATAAATTGCTCAAAACAAATAAATCGCTAAATCCTCTTATGGCTAATTGTAAAATAAACACAACCACACAAATGCCTGTCAATTTTAAAGCATAAAACCTATACCCCATATTAAAAAAACAAAAGCAATCTTTAAATAATTCTGCTTTTTGTCTTTTTGAATTTTAAAAAATAACAATCCTCCAATAACCTTTTATATTATCCACAATTTGATAAAATATGGCGGTTGTAGTTTAATGGTAGAATGTCGGCTTGTGGCGCCGAAGACGAGGGTTCGATTCCCTCCTACCGCCCTTTTCAGAGAAATCAATCAAAAACGTTTAAATAATTGCCTTCCTATTTATTAAAATGGTAAAGCAAATAATAGAACTAATTTCAGAGATTATGGAAAAAGGCAAATTTGAAAAAAGTTCAATGACAACCAAACAATTAAGGATTCATCTCAATAATTTATTTTTGTTATACAAAAAAGAACCAACGCAAATGATGGCTCGTCTTGTTTATTCAGCAATTGTTGATTTAGCGAGATTAGGAAAAGGTTCTCTCGCCCACGAATACGCGCTAAGATTTGAAGAAGAAATAGGGTACGACAATATTGAAGAAGAATAAAATCATGCCATTTCTATTAATTTAAAGACAAAAATTTCACTCATTTTAACAAAAGAAAGTATTATAAAATAAAAGAATCTTGCTAAAATATGAAAATAGAAGTTGATACTGTTAAAGGATTTCAAGATTATCTGCCGCCGCAATCGCTTAAAAGAGATGCAATAAAGAAAACAATAGAAAACCAATTTAAATTGCATGGGTTTGTTCCAATAGAAACTCCAATAATAGAATTTGATGAGATAATGAAACCATCTCTTCCAAACGAAGAAGATGAAGCGATATCAGATAGATTTAGATTACAAGACAGAGCAGGCAGAAAATTGGGGTTAAGATATGAATTCACATTTCAATTAGCAAGAATTTTCAAACAAAATCCAACAATTAAATTGCCATTTAGAAGATATCAAATAGGAGAAGTATTTAGAGACGAGCCAGTTAGTTCAGATAGATTTAGGCAATTTACACAATGTGACGCAGACATTATAGGCGATTCTTCTATTAATGCTGATGCAGAATGTCTTTTGCTTGCCAAAAATATTTTTGATAAACTAAAAATAAATACAATAATAGAAATAAATAATAGAAAACTACTAAATTCAATATTAGAAAGTGTTCAAATAACAGACAAAAAAAATGTCATGCGCGAACTTGATAAAACAACAAAAATAGGCGAAGACGCAGTTAAAATTAATTTAAGAAAATACGCAACACCAAATCAAATCATTACGCTATTTAAAATGCTAAGCAAAGATTTATCTTTCTTTAAACAAAACGCATTTGACGGCTCAACAGAAATTGAAGAATTAATAGATAAATGTAAAGAACTCGGTTTTGATGTTGTGTTTAATCCATTTATGGTAAGAGGTTTCTCCTACTATACAGGAAACATTTTTGAAATCAAAGTCGGAAAAACAACAATTGCAGCTGGTGGCAGATATGACAAAACAGTTGGCAAATTTATAGGAAAAGAAATTCCAGCAGTAGGAATTTCTTTTGGTTTAGAAAGAATAACCTCATTAGCAGATATTCCAATAGAAACAACAAAAGCGATAATTATCTCAATAAATGAAGATAAAGCAATGATTAAACTTGCAAAAATTTTAAGAAAAGAAGGAATTTCTTGCATTACTACTTCTGATAAAGTTTCAAAAGCATTGGAATATGCAAACTCAATGTTAATTCAAAATGCAATATTTATAGGAGAAGAAGAAGTTGAAAAGAAAAAATATAAATTAAAAAACATGAAATCAGGAAAAGAACAATTTTTAACAGAAAAGGCGCTTATAAATGCCCTAAAAAAATAAAATGAATATCTCAACAAATAAATGGCTTGGCATCTTATTGATTTTAGCAGCGATTTTAATTTGGGTTCCTTTACCAATTCCCTCAAAAGAAACAATTAGTGCACTAATAATAATCTCAATAGCAATTTATCATTTTATTAAATAAATCTAATCTTTTATTTCTTGTTCCTCAGGAATCTCCTCATCGTTATTCTCAACTTCTCTCCTCATTTGTTCGAGAATAATTGCATTATTTCTTTCATAAACACTTCTCAACAAAATCCAAATTTCTTCAAATGGGTTTTCTTGTTCAAGCCATATTCTCTTTTGCGCATCTAAGTGTAATATGGGAATAAATGTCGCAATTTTCTCTTCCCTATTCATTCCATTAACAAATTCAGAAAAAGCAATTCTTTCCTTTTTTGTCGTTATAAAAGTCGTCTTTAATTTTGAATATAGTTCTCTAATTTTATCTTTTAGATTTATCCTCGTCTTAGGCAAAACAGCGTTTGCCTCCATCTCTTGTTGTCTCGTTAAAACTACTTTTCTTATCCTTCTGTTTTCTGTGTTTATGGCATGTCCTAATGCCTTCATCAACTCATCAAGAGTTATTTTTTTATATCTCGGTAAAGGAGTTCTTATAATTAAATTAGGAACTTCTTCGTCAAGCTCAATTCTTTCTTGAACATATTTCTTATCTTCTTCTTTTTTACCCATAAAAATAGCGTCCAAACTCGGAAGGTAATAATTTAACAACCTATCCGATTTTAATCTTAATAAAATAGATGCCGCCAAAAGCACCTGGCTTGAAACAAAAAAATTAGCTTCCTCCAACGCCCTAACTTTTTCAAGATATTTATTTGCTAACAATGTTATATCAATATCCCACGGATCTAATTGTTCTGTATTAATTAAATCATAAATTATCGATTGCCAACTTAGCTTTTCCTCAAAAAGCAATCCATGAATTTGCTCCTGATTAATCTTTTCCCTCGTTAAATTTCCTTCGCTCCTTTCTTGAAAATTAAACTCAATCTCTTTTTCGCAATCATCCATTAAAGCCATAAAATTATGTTATTTAAATGCCTTCTTATTCTAAAAATAAAACTTATAAATAATGTATTCATTACTAAGTTACAACACAACGAAAGGTTTAAATACATTTAATTACTCTAATATTTATCACCTCTTTTTCCCAGGAGAGGACGTTTGATCACTCTATTTGATGGATTAAACCTCCTCTCTATGGGTTTAATAAACAACCAAAACATTAAAACGGGGAAATAAGAACCTGTCTAAAATCAGGCACTGTTATTTCTTCGTTGGTTTTGTTGCTTTTATTCTAAAAATTAAAAAACTATTTTACTTGTTTTACAAATTCTGTATATTTACACTTTCCACAATGCATTCTATCTTTGTGAATTGCTAAAAAAATTCCAGCGCCGCACCTCGGACATATTTTTCCTTCTCTCTTTCCATTTGAATATTTTGCGTATTTCTTGCTTGTTGGCTTATTTTTGTGCGGTTTTTTTCCTTTTCTCTCTTTTGTTGTTCCTCCCTCTGGTGCTGGCATTATTTACCTCCCGCCGCAGCTTGCGTTTGAGCCACAGCCCCTTCTGACTTCTTTTTTTCCTTTTTCTTTGGTTCTATCCTATTTTTGTCCTCAACAGAATCATAAATAAATGCGTCAATTAAAAATGTATCTCTCCCAAATTTGCTTTTTAATTCTTTTATAACTATATTTTCTTCATTCGCATTAAATTGTTCTGCAATTATTTTTAATGCTCTCTCAAATCCAGGGTTTTTGCTTTCTTTTATAACCACTTTTACCTCTCTTCTCTTCAACAAATCATTTTTAAAATCCTTAATTATATCCCTGCTCATTTTACTTTTATTGCATAATCCCCCCTATCTTTTAATTTCATATTTTTTGCAATTTCCGATTCCTCTGGTTTTAAAATAATAACTCTTCCTTTGTAACTATCGCTTGCATCTTCACTCCCGCATTTTGGACATTTTGCCCCATCAAAAATTAATTTACAATTTTTGCATGCTTTTTCTGCCATTTTTATTTTCCTCCTTTGGCTTTTTTCTCACTAGCCTTTGCTGCTTTTTTTGCAGCAGCTTTTTCAGCACTCTCTTTCTTTTTCTTATCGTCTTTTATCCACTCAATTTTTCCTAAACCCGCTTGCCTCATTGTTAATCCTATTTTTGGCTCCCCCCCTTTAAAGCTTATTGCTACGATTCTTGCAATGCACTCGTCTCCTTTTCCCAAGCTTTTCTTTGATGATTTTCCGGACAATGTCCCTGTCTTGCTCAATGAAACATAATCTTCCATTGTCTGGCTTATGTGAATCATTCCCTGGGCAGGTCCTATTTGCATAAATGCTCCAAAATTAGTTATCTCAGAAACTATACCATAAACAATTTCATGCAATTCAGGCCTCCAAGTCAATAATTTAAATCTTGATTTATAATAAGCTGCGCCATCTCCAGGAATAATTATCCCATCATCAACCTCGTCAACAGAAACAACCGCAATAACAAAACCCAATTCTTTTTCAACTTTATCAACAAATGTCTCATTTAGTTGCTTTTCTATAGCTTCCTTAGTAGGCAAACCGAAATGTCTCGGCTCAACCCTTACATGCTCCTCAACCTCAAGCAAATAAAACATCTTATGTTCTGTATAATTTAATCTATAATATTTAAACGCAAAAATTCATTTAAAAAGCTTGCTATTTTGCAAATCATTTTCGCAATTTTTTATCTTTATAAAATCTTGTTCTAACTTAAAAATAACAATAACGATAAACAATAGAAATATTTAAAAGCCGATTCAAAAAAAGATTATAATGGCAAAAAAGAAAAGAACTAAAAGAAAACCAATCTCTTATGAAGATATACTCTCACGATCGCTCGAATCTATAAATCAAACAAATCGCACCGAATCATATTTAATAAAAAAAGCGATAGACGAAGAAGCTCTTGCAGAAAGATCAAGGAAATCAGGAAAGTTTGAAAGAGCAATTTACCATGATGCAATAGCAATGGCTCATTATTTAAGCGCAGGCAAACCTGGAAATGCTATTGCAATCGGATATGCTGGACAAAGATCTGCTCCGAACGACAGAGTTTATTTTTCTTATGCAGAACTTCTTTCTTGCGCTTTTTGTGAACTCGGAGATAGGGAATTAGCAAAAACAGTTTTATCTATCGCTGAAACAGAAGCAAAAAAAGCAAAAAAAGAATTAGAAAGAATAGCGAAACAATATGATGGGATTATAAATAAACTTGAAAGCAAAAGAATAACTATAAAAGAGATGATAAGCAAAGAACAAGAAGAATATTAAAAACTTTACAACTTTTCTATAAAATCTCACCATAACCAATTAATCTCCAATGATTATTAATGTTTCTTGCAATACCAACATTATCTCCTCTAAAAGAAACAATCGGAATTTTTAACGAAAATTCAATTACATCTTTTTTTACTTTTTTTACGATTCCGACAGACATTGATGTATTAATACTTAACATTAACATTTCGCTTACCTTTATTTCATTAATTTTCTCGTGCCCTATTGTTCCATAAACTTCTGGAAATAACTGATATTTTATACTTATGTTAGTTGTAATCTCAGGTAATTTTCCAACATGAGAGACAACGCAACCAGCAAGCGCGTCATTTTTCCCAATTGTCATATCCAACTCTGTCTCTATTGACATACTCCCACCAGGAGTTAATTTATCAACTTTCTTTGTTCCCCTAAATAAACTAACAATTTTTGTTTTTAATGTCTTATAATGTAATTGGTTTGCTTCCCTTATAACCATACCTGGCTTTATCTCTATCTCGTCCCCGACTTTTAATATTCCTTGTTTCAAAGTCCCGCCAAGAACAGCGCCATGTAAATTTTCAGGTTTTGTCCCCGGTTTATTAATATCAAAACTTCTTGCAACTAAAAATATCGGCTCTCCCTCTGTCTTTCTTTCTGAAATTGGAATGTTTACAATCGCTTCATAAATTTTGTCAATATTTATGTCCTGCAATGCAGAAACAGGAATTATTGGAACATTATCGTATTTTCCTTTTAATAGCTCCATAATATCATTGTAGTTTTTTCTTGCTTGTTCAATATCAACCAAATCAATTTTGTTTTGAACTATAATAAGATTTTTTACTTTTTTAGCCTGTAATGCTGCAAGGTGTTCTATTGTTTGTGGCTTTATTCCCTCATTAGCAGCAATAACTAAAATAGCGCCATCAATCATTGCTGCACCGGATAACATCGTTGCCATCAACATCTCATGCCCTGGAGCATCAATAAAACTAACGTGTCTTATTGCTTTCCCCCTTCCCTCTCTATTATATCCTTTCTCGTCTTTGTAAATAACAATATCAGCATAACCTAACTTTATAGTAATCCCCCTCTTCAATTCTTCTGAGTGAGTAGAAGCCCACTTCCCACTGAGTTTATACAACAAAGTTGTTTTTCCATGATCAATATGCCCGACCATGCCTATATTTATTGTAGGCAATTCATTCTCATTGTTTTTCTTGACATCCGACTTTACCATTAATTTCTCAAATAATTACATATTTTAAAATCTATGTTTTGAGACATTGCATAAATTAAATTCGCAAATTTATTTTATCTTTGCTTTTGAAAGAAATCAGGAACAATTTTATAATCAAATAATTTTTTCTTTCCATTACCATACCCATAATAACAAAAAGAACATCTAACAAATCTTTCCAAAGCTTTATCTCCCGCTTCTGCATAACACCCATTATTAATATCGCCAAATCTCTTTCTTTTCAGATTTTATTTTGTTCCTATTTCATTCATAATTATATAATATCTTTGTTCAATTATATAATCCTCAAACAATCTCTTTGATTTGATAGAATCCTTAATTTATTTGAATGCAAAAGAATTTAATTTTAGGTTTTCTTTTTTCTTTTCTTTCTTTTCTTTCTTGTTTTTAACCACGCTATTATTTTCTTGATTTTGTTTTTCTTTGATTTCTTGCTCGCTCTTCTGCTATGTTTCTTAACTTTCTTGCTTGCTTTTAATTTCCTTTTTATCATGATTATAAAGCTGATATCTGGACTCGGTGAAAAAGTTCCTTATGCAATCGCCGAAATCAATCTTAACCTATCGACTCGCATTCAAGGTTATCTTTTTCATGCCATAAAGAAGCTTATAAAACACAGGTTTCGTATGGTGAGTTATAGTCCAGCCACCATATTAATAGCTGAATGTTCTACAGAGGCTTTTATGGACATATCCTTTCCAGGACAACCGAAATATCCTATCAGCTTTAAATAAACACTAAAAAGCAATATTTAGAATTTTCTTGTCATTTTTTAGTTGTACTTTTTCTCAGGATTATAAATATCAACCCCAAATATTTTCTTTCTTAGCTTTTTATTATTAATTAGATAATTCATTCCAACAAATAACCCAATAACAACCAACAAAATAATCGCTTGCCATCTTCTCAAAACAGGCTCTAATACATACTCGCTAAGAATATAATAACCAAAATAACAATAGCATATAACTAATATTGTTGCAATTGCCTCTGAAAAATACCTCTGGAAATATTTTGCAACTCTTGATTTTATCTCTTTCTTTTCGTAGATTACCCCCAATCCCTTAAACAATTTATACTTAATAAAATCTGCAACAGGAAAAACTATTTTTCCAAAGATAAACTCATCAAAAATAACAAGAATCATAACGCTTGTTACAAATGAAATTATCTCTATGTTATTAACTAAAAATTGTGGAGACAATATATTCATATCTTGCTACCTCTTTTATACACTCTCGTTCAGTTAGTTTAAAAGATTTTTCTTTTCAGATTTTATTTCTCGATATCATTTAAACACAAAAATGTCTTTTAGAACAATAAAAATTGATAACATAAATTAACAGTAGTTACAAATAAAAAATGAAAAAAGACGAGATGATTATTTCTGATGTATATTAGCTTAATGGTAACTATTAAAGATATCACCCAATAACAACAAGAAATGTAATTATCCGCATTCTTATAAATTAAATTTTTGATTAGATAAAAATTATATTATATCAGCAAAACCTTGCGCAATATAATAAAACATTCAAAAACTCATTTAATTTAATGCCTTTGCGATATTTATTCTTTTTTCTCTTCTGTCTTTGTTTCTCCTTCTTTCTTTTTCTCTTTTGGCTTGTTTTGTTCAGGGAATATCTCGCTTAATGGTTTTTTTCCAGTTTTTTCAACATTTAAATTAATCTGTGAAACAGCATTAGATATTACCTTCCCCCTTACTGTTTTTCTTAATCTTAACCCCTTTCCCTTTGTTCGCATCCCCCAACCTCTTTTTAATAAAACGCTTTTCAATCCCAATCCTTCAACATCTTTTGACAAAGGAAAACCTGCGCTATCACTCCCCCCACTAATTTTCAACTCATAACCTTCTAATTCAGGCTTTATTTCCTCCCCCCTAACAATATCCCCAATCATCTTTCCTATAAAAATATCATTATCTATCTCAAGTTTCCAGCTTTTTCCTTTTTCAGATATATTTAACTTAAATGCCATAGAGCAAAGAAAAATACTCAATTTATAAAGGTTGTTGTTTGATGCTTTCACATTTACAAACAATTAAAAAATTTGCCATTTTCAAATTGCCTTGTCAATTAATGCAAAACAACAATTATAATAAAATGTAAAAATTGTTTAAAAAACACTTTTATCTAACAAAATATGGTATATATCTCGCCAAATAGATTAAGGTTAAGTGCAAGTAAAATAACCACTTACAAAGGATGTCCTCTTGCCTATTATCTTAAATATGTTGAACATGTGGATGTCCCATCAGATGTAAGAACTGTTTTTGGCAAAGTTATTCACTCCATGCTTAATGATTTTTATGATAAAAATTTCAAAAGCCCAGATAGTTTTGCTAATGCATGGAAATATAGGTGGTTCAGGGAATGTTCAGGTGAAACATTAAGTGAAAAAAGAAAAAAAATTTATAAGATTATAGAATATAACACTGGAAAAACACCAATAAGATTAGGAACCCATATTAGATTTTGCAGTCAATCAAGTCAAGAAATAGAACCTCTTGAAGTTTTTTTTGGTTACATGAAACTCGGAGAAAATATTCTAAAAAGATTCTATGAAGATTTTAAACCAAGACCCCCACCAATTTTAAAAGAATCTTCTTTTGAATTAACCATAAAAGGCAATCAAAGAGAGCATAAGGTAATTGTTATTTTTGATAGAATTGACTTAAAAAACGGCCTACCAATAATAGGAGACTACAAAACAGACAAAAAATCTCCTGAAGATAATCCAGAAGATAAAGCTTTTCAATTGCATAGGCACCCACAATTTACGCTTTATAGTTTAGCATTTAGACAATTAATAAAAGAAGGCAGATTAAAAGGGATTATTCCAGATAGCATAGAAAAAGAAGCTGAAATATGGTATTATCATTTAAGAAGCGGAAAAATTTTCCAAACATTTCGTAGTGAAAAAGATTTTGAATATGTTACTAGTCTTTTAGACGATGTGGCTGATGGAATTCTATGCCAACGCTTTACCCCATTTTATGGATTCCATTGCAGCATGTGTCCATATCAAATTGCATGCGAAAAATATTCAGTAAATTTTGGTGGCCCAAGAATAGATTTGGAAGGAAGAATAAAACCAGCCAAACCAATCTCTTGGGATGATGACTTAATAGAAAGAGATTGGATAAAATCAGAACTAACTCAACAAGAGAATAACAAACAAATCTACCCTATTGATAAAAAAGGACAACAATATTTTCCATTCATGGCCCCGCAAACAAATCAAACCCCTTTGCCAAAAAACCAAAAAATCAAAAAACCAATTCAAAAAACCCTATTTAAATTAAAACCCTATAAGCTACCTAAGACCCCCAGCCAATAATTTTCTTTCTCTTTATGTCAGCAATCTCTTGCAAAACCTTTAATTCATCAGCACTCAACAAATCTTTATTTTTTTTAAACTCTCTATATTGCTTTTCAGTTATGTCTGCATAAAGATATTTTTTATCACTTAATTTCCTCTCAAAATTAACTCCATGAAGAGCAATTGCAAGCTCCTCTCCCTCTTTTGCCTCTTGAACAGATTCTTTTTCTTTCTGCAACGATTTTACTCTTGCAATTTCCTCACCGCTTTCATCAATTAATGGCAACCCAGGTTTTATCTTTCCAGCAATCACTCTAATCCCAAAAATAGCAGGATTCAAATTTCTAAATACATATCTATGCAATATCTCTAATTTAGATATTGTTGCGAGAGACATTAATCTCTCTTTCTCTATTTCTTTTGCCCTTTTTTCCCTCCACTCTTGCAAATCTTCAATTAGTTTGTAAATTATATCATTAGTTAAAATTTTAATATTTCCAATTTCAAGCCCTTCTTCAATACCAACATTAAAGCCAACAACAACAGCATCCAATGGATTAATTTCCAAATTGGCTTTTGCATTCACAATGTCTATTTTGTTAATTGCCCCAATATCGGCTTTCAAAATTTTAATATTTTGTTGCTTTAATAAATATATTAACGCCTCTAAGCTTCCCAAAGAATCTGCCTTTATTATAATTCCTTCTTTGTCATTCTTTATCACGCCAGAAATTTCTTTCTTGAATTCAGATTTTATCTTTTCAAAATTATTATCTAACTTTTGAAAAGGCATTCCTGGAAGAATTCCTTCTTTGCTTTTCAAATGAATTCTTATCCCAGTTGCAGCAGTTACGCAATTAACTGCTCGGTATTTTTCTGATAAAGGTAAAATTTCTTCAATAGCTCTTACTTTTGATAATACAGGCTCATTGAATGTAGCAATTGCAATCTCATCATCTTCCTTTAATACCCCATCATATAAAATTGCTTCTATACTCTCCATTGCTTTCTCTTTTTTAATTTCTAAAATAATGCCCTTGGCCTCATTTGAAACTTTTAATCGTTCTTTCAAAAATCTCTGTGATAATCCGCACAAAACAAGCAATAATTCTGAAATTCCCTCTCCTGTTCTCGCAGATGTGGGAACAATTGCAACCTTTTTTGTAAAATCACTTACATTAAAAAATAAATCAGAATCAAACCCGTGTTCTTTTAAGCTACCTTGAAAAGTAATCAGCGCCTCATCAAATTCCTGTCTTACATTCACTGGTTGATTTTCAATAGATTCCTTTAATCCCAAATGAGAATAATTCATCCACCCTGAAATTGTATCTATTTTATTAAGTGCTATCAAAAAAGGAGTTTTATTTGCCCTCAATATTTGCAAAACCTCTGCTGTTTGTGGTTTAATTCCCTCTTTTATTGCCACAACCAATATCGCCAAATCAGCAAGAGCCCCCCCTCTTTTTCTCAAATTTGTAAATGCAGCATGCCCTGGAGTATCTATAAATAAAAATCCAGGAATCTCTAATTTTATTTTGTATTTATCAATTAAAGGACAAGTGCCTCGTATTTTATCAGCAGGATATTTCGTAAAAGAAATCTTTTGAGTTATTCCCCCCGCCTCTTTCTCACCAACAGAACTACCTCTAAATCTATCCAAAATAGATGTCTTGCCATGATCTACATGCCCGCATACCGTTACAATAGGACACCTTATTCCCAAATTGTTCTTGTCTTCGCTTTTCATCTTCTAATTCCCCGTCATTAAAACCATTATAAATATCAGTTTTCAAGGGTATAAAAACATATCAACTATCACACAAATCTAAATAAGCAAAGATTAATATTGAAAAATATGGAATATTCAACAACAAGAAATAAAAGAGATTATAGAAGGGAGGGAAATTATAAATCAAAACATCACCCTCAAAAAAGAGATTACTGCCCGGAAAGATATGGGCGACAACAAAAAATGCTCGCGTTTAAAGCGTTTAAAGAAAAAAGGCTTGCTCTTATAAAAGAAAGACATAATTTAATGAAAAAAGAACGCGAATTAATAGAAGAAGAACTAAAAAAAAGCAAATTAGAAAAAGAGCTTGAAAAAGAAATAAGAGAAGATGAAATTGATGAACAATAAAAATTAATATTGTCTTGCGATATAGACAACAGCACTTGCTTTCTTTCCACAAATAACACACTTCCCATTCGCTTTTTCCTTTTCTAATTTTGTTCCCCTAACAGTTGCCCCTATTTCTTTCTCAACAATCTCTGCGCATTTTATCCCATCCATATCCACAGAACAAAAATTACATCGTGCAATAAATCCATTATCCATAAGATTTTTTATCTCATCTGCATTTTTCGCATTTTTTATCCTGCTCTCAAATAATTTGTCAGCTTTTTTCATCAAATTTTTTCCACTCTCGTCAGCAACCTTTTTTATATATTCAATTAAATCTTTTTCGTCAATAACTTCCTTTTTATCAATATCTCTCCGAAAAACAGTCAATTTTTTACTTTTGATATCTTTCAACCCAACATCAATCCTTATTGGAACGCCCTTCATTTCCCAATAATTAAATTTCTCGCCCGCGCTTCTCTCGCTCAAATCTATTTCCACGGAAGCAAATTTTTCAATAATCTTTTTTAACTCTTCTGTTTTTTTTAATACTTTATCATCTTTAACAACCGGAACAATCACAACATTCAATGGCGAAATTGCCCAAGGAAATTTCAATCCTTTATCATCGCCATGAACAATTATCACACTTGCAAAAATTCTTGATACGGCAGGGCCATAACAAGTTATCCAAACATATTTTTCTTTTCCATCTTTGTCTTTAAATTTAACATCAAATGCTCTTGAAAAATCTTGTTTTAATAAATGAGTTGATGGTTGTTGTATTAATTTTCCATCTGGATTTAAAACATCAGCAGCAAAAGTCCTATGTGCGCCGGGAAATTTATCCCAAGCAGGCCTCTCAAAAAATATGAATGGTAAACCAAAAACATCATGCAATACCTCTTTCGTAGTTTCCATATCTTCATAAACTTGCCTCATAGCATCTTCTTCGGAAGCATGCGCACAATGCGCCTCAATCCAATGAAATTCTCTGCTCCTCATAAAAGGCCTCGTTGCCCTTGTCTCATACCTAAAAACATTGGCTCTCTGATATGTCTTAAAAGGCAAATCTTTATAACTTCTTATCCATAAACTAAACATCTGATAAAATGCAGTCTCCGAAGTCGGCCTTAAAGCCAATCTCTCGTCAAGTTTTGTATCGCCTGCCTCACTAACCCAAAAAACCTGTGGAGTGAATCCCATAACATGAGCTGATTCTTTTTTCAAATTTGCTTCTGGGATTAACGTAGGAAACCAATATGGTTTATGGTTTTTTCTTTGTAAGGTTCTCTCCAAATAATCATACATTTTTTCCATAGCCAAAACACTCCACGGTTGAAAAACAATAAATCCCTTAACATTATACCTTATATCAGCCAATTCACACTTTTGCACAACTTCCGTATACCACTCAGAAAAATTTTCATTTTTCTTAACAGAAATCCCTTTCCCTTTATCATTTTTTTCAAACCCGCTCTTTTCTTTTTCCATCAATCTAAATAATATTTAGATATTTTAAAACTTGTTATTTATAAAGTTCTAAAATCACAAATTTAATGCACCCCTCGGTTTGTTAGATTTTGTTCATTCCATCAAAAGCACACAAAACCCTGAGACTCACTATCATAAATAACTTTCTTAAAATATTTTCTTAATTTTCTCTCTATGGTTTTTTTAAATTTTTCATCAAGTTTTTTTAATTTTCCAGGATTTGGACAATAATGCCATAATCTTCCGCCATTTTTCAAAACTCTTCTCAACTCAGCATAAAAACCCTCAAAATAAAGTCCAGGGGCAAGTTTAAATGTTGGGGGATCATGAATAATTACATCAAAAAAAGAATCGTTAAATTTCTTTATACCCTCTGTTACATCCTCTTCTTTAATTATAATTTTTGGATTATTGAAAAGTTTTTCGCTTGCTTTGTTTAATTTTGCAATTTTTAAAACGTTCTCATCTTTTTCAAAACTATAAACTTTCTCAACATCTTTTATTTCTGCAGAAAAGATTGCAGTATATCCCAAACCACAACAACAATCAAGAACAATTCCATATGGTTTTGCAGCTCCAATTTTTAACAAACTATCTTGAAGCGGATCTATCTTAACAAACCTATGCATAGGAACTCCAGAAATTTTTAATGTCGGAATCGTTTTTGTCTCATACAATTGATAAAATTTTTTAGTCTTATTAGAGTAAAATTGAATTTTTTCGCCCATCATTAAATATTTAACAGCAACTAAAATTCTTTTTCTTCAATACTCGTTATTTTTTCTTTTTTCACACTCTTTTTCCCAGAAGATTCTTCAGAAGATAAATTTGTTTGCCCGTTAGATAATTTTCCTTGTAACTCCATTAACTCGCTTTCATCTATTGAATTAATTGCTTGTTTAAAAGCAGAAAAATTATCCGCGCTTATTCTTGTCCCAGCTTTTGTAAATCCAGTGTATCTATCAGATTTAACAAACTCTCTTATTGTAACGCCAATTTTGCCACCAAAATCATCAATTCTTACGACAATATCAGTATCAGAATTTTTTGATATTCTTGCAATATCTCTCTCCATTCTAATTTTGAGTTACTCTCCTATTTAAAGGTTCTTATGTTTCATAAATTTTATCTCATAATCACAATTAGATAACATCTTTAGATAAAGATATTTTTAATAATAAACCATTAAATAATTTTGATTAGAGTTATACTAATCCAGAAGATAATTTAAAAAATTTATGTCATAAAACAATTTATTAAAAATTAATAAAACACAGTTTAGCATTCAATTATTATTAAAAAATTAGAAACCCTTAAAACCCTCTTTATCTAAATATAATAATGCTAAAACTATACAATACGCTAACAAGAAAAAAAGAAACTTTTAAGCCAATTAAAAAACAATTAGTTAAAATGTATTCGTGTGGTCCAACCGTTTATAATTATGCGCATATAGGAAATCTAAGAACTTATATTTTTAATGACCTCCTAAAAAGAGTTTTGTTATATAATAAATACAAAGTTAAACACGCAATGAACATTACCGATGTTGATGATAAAATAATAAAAAAATGTAATGAAGAAAAAATTAGTTTAAAAGAACTAACATCAAAATATGAGAAAGCTTTTTTCTCAGACATAGAAGAATTAAACATAATAAAACCATCTTGCATATTAAGAGCGACAGAAACAATAAAAGAAATAGTCAGTTTGATAAAAATATTAATGAAAAAAGGTTATGCCTATCAAAGCCAAGATGGAATTTATTTTTCAATTTCAAAATTTAAAAATTATGGTAAATTAGCATTATTAGAAAAAATAAAAACAACAAAAGAAAGAATTAACAAAGACGAATACTCAAAAGAAAACCCGCAAGATTTTGCGCTTTGGAAATTCTATAAAGAAGAAGATGGAAATGTTTTTTGGGAAACAGAAATAGGCAAAGGACGCCCAGGATGGCATATAGAGTGTTCAGCCATGTCAATTAAATGTCTTGGAAAAAGTTTTGACATTCATACAGGAGCAATTGATTTAATCTTCCCCCACCATACAAATGAAATTGCTCAAAGCGAAGCAGCAACAGGAAAAAAATTTGTTAATTATTGGATTCACGGAGCCCACCTAACTTTAAAAGACGAGAAAATGGCAAAATCAGCGGGAAACACAATCTATCTTTCTAATTTAAAAGAAAAAGGATTCAACCCAATAATTTTTAGGTATTTGTGTTTGCAAAATCATTATAGAAGTCCAATGTCGTTTTCGTTTGATAATCTTGAAGCAGCAAAATCATCATATGAAAGAATAAAAAGAAAAATAATTATTTTAAAAAAAGAACACGCAAAATTAAATGACAAAACAAAAATTTACGAAAAGCAATTTCTTGAAGCAATAAACGACGATTTGAATATGCCGCTTGCATTGCAAGTTTTTTATAAAGCGCTTGACGACATTGATTTTAGTTCAGAAAAAAAATTAAAACTTCTTGAAAAATTTGACGAAGTTTTTGGATTAGGAATAAAAGACATAAAAGAAGAAAAACTATCAATCCCAGAAGAAATTAACAAACTAATAAAACAAAGAGAAAAGTTAAGAGAAGAAAAAAATTTCAAAGAAGCAGATAAAATTAGAGAAATGATAAGACAAAAAGGATTTTTATTAGAAGATAGCCCGGAAGGCACAAAAATACAAAAGATATAAAGAGATAAGATGTCAAAAAACTCGGAAATAGCAAAAATATTCTATGAAATAGCAGACATATTAGAAATGCAAAATGTTCAATGGAAACCAAGAGCATACAGGCAAGCAGCACAATCTATAGAATCACTAAAAGAAGATGTTGAAAAGCTATATCAAAAAGGCAATATAGAAAAGTTGGAACAAATTCCAAACATAGGAGAAGCCCTTGCAAAAAAAATCGTAGAATACTTAAAAACAGGAAAAATAAAAGAACATAAAAAACTGCTTAAATCAATTCCCAAACATACAAGAGAATTAATGCAAATTCCAGGATTAGGAGCAAAAAAAATTAAAAAATTACATGATATATTAAAGATTAGCACAATAAACCAACTTGAAAAAGCAGCAAGAGAACATAAAATAAGAAATTTATTCGGTTTTGGAGAAAAATCGGAAAAAGACATTCTTGAAGCAATAGAACTATCAAAAATATCAAAAGATAGAATTCCATTAAAAGAAGCACAAAAAGAAGCAAAAAAGATAATAAACCAACTTAAAAAACTAAAAAATATTGAAAAAATAGAAGCAGCCGGTTCAATAAGAAGAAAAAAACCGTTCATAAGAGACATTGACATTTTAGTATCATCAAATAATCCTGAAAAAGTAATAAATGCCTTTGTAAAACTAAAGAATCTTAAAAAAATTCTTGGAAAAGGCGCCACAAAAGCAACAATAATTTTAAAATCAGGAATTCAAGCAGACATTCGTGTAATCAACCCAAAATCATGGGGAGCAGGTTTGCTTTATTTTACCGGAAATAAAAACTACAATATAATGATAAGAAAAATAGCAATTAAAAAAGGGTTTAAACTAAGTGAATATGGTTTGTTTGATAAAAAAACAGGCAAAATGATAGCAGGAAAAACAGAGAAAGAAATAGCAAAAAAACTAAACATTAAATTACCGAAACCAGAGAACAGAGAAATTTAGAATCTTATTCTTTTACTAAATTAAAAATTTGTTTAACAATCATTTTCTACAATAAATCTTTTTATTTTAAAATCAATCTTTTTCCGCCCGACACTGAATAAGATTTAATACCTCTTAATTAATGCAAAACTTCTATTTAATCGTGCAATACAAGCTAAACTATTTAAGCAGTTTTTTCTTTTATTAATCATGGTGATAAGCATATCAATGAATCAAGTTTTAATTTTTATCTCAATTATTGCTTTAATTGCGGGCACTATTGTTATTTATGAAATAACAAAAACAAAAGAGATTATTCCACTATTACCGGCGCCATTTTCATCAAAAGAAATCGTAAATGTTGAACCAAAATCATCACAACAAGGCACGACTTTCGTTATAACTGCTACCTCTTCCAAAACCAAAGAAGAACAAGATGCGTATCTAATTGTCCAAAATGGAAATTTCACAGAACAAATTCTTTTATTTGATAATGGAAAATTCTATGACTCTCTACCTCGTGACGGAATTTACGGCGGTTTTTTTAACTCGGAAGGCAAACCAATAGGACAATATGAAATCAAAAATAAAAATAAAATATTAGCAACATTTTCCATCTATAAACCCGATTGTTCAACCATTTACGAATCAAAATTAAATACAACAAAAATAAAATTTTTAATTCTCCCGCACGGTTACTCTGATTATTTCGAATTTGAAAACGATGCGAAAAACCTTCTCCTTGGTAAAGATTCTATCCTAACAAAAGAACCATTTGCTTCTAATCTTGATAAACTAAGTTTTTCAATTGTTCCCTCCTACCAAGATATGCAATGCGAAATAGGATGTAAAAAAGTTCCGACAGCAATATGTTGCAATGATAAAATCGTTGTTCAAGAAGCATCAAAATGCCAATATGATTATTTGATTGTTCTAATTAAAAACAAAGAAATATGTGGTTCTGCTTCTTTCTACGCAAAAATATGTTCAAAAAATCCTCTTTCCAATATGGTATTAATGCACGAACTTGGACATAGCTTCGGAAACCTCGCAGACGAATATACTTATGAAGAAGTTTTCGGAGATTATTCAATCGGAGAGTTTGAAGTAGCGAATTGCGATGTTTTACCATGCACTAAATGGAACGAGATAACAACAAATTGCTTCCAAGGATGCACATATTCATCTTTATACCGCTCAGAAGAAAAAGAATCAATTATGTACGACTATATTCCCGTTTATAATAAAGTATGTCAAAACCAAATTCAAAAAGTTATTAACAACTATGTTAATACAAAAGCCAAATACGAACGCCCTGCAAAAAGCTATTTTGTCTCAATGGAATACAACAATGGTAATATCTCAATTAAAAACATATTTCTAAAACCCGTTCAAGCCCCGATAACAATAACAAAATCACAATTTTCAGCCAAAATAACGAACAAACAAGGCAATGTTATCTATTCATCTTTCATTAATGTCCCCATAATAAATTTTCCGATTATCGGCCCTTCTTCAATTCCGACAATTCAAAACAATTTTGAATTTGCAACAATTCTACCATTTTCTAATAACGCAGAAATATTAGAAATACAGAAAGACAACAGCACAATTGCTTCAGCTTCACTTGCTCCATTCTCAAACAATTGCGGAAATAATGTTTGCGATTCCAACGAAAATCACATTTTGTGTAAAGAAGATTGTTCTATAAAAGATGGATTTTGTCAAACCTCTTCCTGCGACCCAGATTGTCCCTCACAAAAAGGATGCGAGCAAAAGCGAATTGCTTATTTTATAATCTCTATTCTTGTCATCATAGCAATTATTGCAGCGATTTATATAATAATAAAAAGAAAGTCAGATTAAAATCTACTTACGACGCAACTTAAACAATTAACCCCCAATAACTAAAATCAAAACCCACAATAACTATTAACAAATTTTTATTGTGCAGTTAAACCACCATCAACAACTAAAATATGTCCTGTAATAAAAGAACTCTCATCACTTGCCAAAAACAAAACAGCGTTTG
Organism: Candidatus Pacearchaeota archaeon; assembly: GCA_026414385.1. Taxonomy (GTDB): domain Archaea; phylum Nanobdellota; class Nanobdellia; order Pacearchaeales; family GW2011-AR1; genus JAOAJC01. The sequence goes on from JAOAJC010000002.1 coordinate 40,639, forward strand.
CAACCTCTTCGGCTTTTCCAATCCTACCAAGGGGATGCATCTCATTAAGCGATTTTCTTGTTTCTTCCGGCTCTGGCGATTTTGATATAAATCTCTCTATCATTGGAGTTTCTATTGCTCCAGGGCAAATACAATTTACCCTAATCTTACTTTTCGCATAATCAATTGCGATTTGTTTTGTTAAAGCAATCACCCCCCCTTTTGAAGCAGAATATGCAGCAAGATTCGGAAATCCAACCAATCCTGCACTTGAAGCATTATTTATTATAGAGCCACCGCCATTTCGTATCATATAAGGGATTGCATATTTACATCCATAAAAAACCCCCTTCAAATTAATATCAAGAACTTTTGACAATTCCTCACCACTAGTTTCTACAACCGGTTTTTGCAATTCTATTCCCGCATTATTAAACAAAATGTCAAGTTTTTTGTATTTTCTCAATGCTTCTGCAACCAATATTTTTACATCATCTTCATTGGAAACATCAGTTTTAACAAAAATTCCATCACCATTATTTGCTTTTATCTGTTCAATAGCAATTTTACCAGCATCACTATCCCTCGAAGCAACAACTACTTTCGCCCCCTCTTTTGCAAACAAAATTGCCGTTGCTAATCCTATTCCAGAGGTCCCACCAGTTATAATCGCAACCTTTCCTTTTAATCTTAATTTATCTTCCTTAACACGGAATTGTGCACCTGCCACAACACTCCCCCCATTTTTTATTAGAACCGCACTTGCAAAGAACGCAAACCACTCTTTTCTTATTATCAAAAGATTGCTTTCTCTTCTTCACCCTATTTTTCATCAAAAATAATGGATTTTAGAATTTAAATATCTTGCGAATTACCTCTTTTTAGTAACTAAATACAAACACAGCTTTTAGTCAAATAATGTTGTTTAATTAAAAATCAATATTTTCCCCATTTGATTGTTTTCCAAATCCTCTCATGAATAAAAAAGAATATCATTTTTATTAATGTCAAAACAGCTGTAAACCTCAACGAATTGTAAAAATTTCCATAAATTAAATAAACAGCTACAAGTGTTATGGCAAAAGAAAAAATCTCCCAAACAACCCCTTTCAAAAAGCTTCTTTCATATGTGGAAGGCATAAGCTAACAAAATCATTGTTATTTATAAATTTAAAGAATTCAAAATCAAAAAACGCCCGCGCCAGGAATCGAACCTGGATATCCTTGCGGAAACACGCGCTCCAGGCGTGCGCAGTACCATTGTGCCACGCGGGCTTAAATAATAAACGCAAAAAACACCTTTTAAGCATTTTGTTTAAAGACTATTTTGCACAACAACAATAATTAATAAATCACAAAAACAACATAATAAAAAATGAACGAGTGGAAAAATAAAAGATTATTATGGGACGAATTCTTTATGTTTCATGCTCTATTAGCGTCCTTTAGATCAAGTTGCTTACACTTACACAATGGCGCAGTAATAATAATGAATAAAAGAATAATAGCATCAGGTTATAATGGCGCCCCGCCAGGAATTCAAAATTGTCTTAAAAGAGGGTGCAGAAAAGAAGAACAAAAAATAGAATTTCAAGAAAAAGACAGGGGCGTTTGCAGAGGAACTCATGCCGAAATGAATGCACTAAGTCAAATTTCTCGTTGGAATTTAGAACATAATCCTGCCATTTACACAATATATGAACCATGCAACTCATGTCTAAAAGCAATTTTAGGAAGCGGAATTGGCAGAATAATTTATCTAATAGAATATTCAGAAAAAAAAGAAGCAAAAAACTTAAAAGAAGAACTAATAATGGAAAGCGGAATGTTCAGATATAATCCAAAAGGAACAAACATTGTTTACGAACCCGGAGAAATTCCAGAAGGAAATGGTTTTTTTAGAATGAAATTGGATAAAAGTAGATTAATTGAATTATTGCAAAATTACCAAACACAATAAATGTCTATCAAAAATTATTTTAAATATTCCTTAAAGCACTTCTCTATTTGGCTCTAAATCCCACGACTTCGGCCAAGAATCCCACTCTTTTGGATATTTAAAACTACCTAAATCATAACTGTTTTCTCTTAACACCTGCTCACTTGCATTCTTTATTCCTGTTTTTCTCTCATAATCTAATTGAGCAGCAATAACGCTTTTCCAATAATTTTCATCCCCTATAAAATCCTCAAGGCTCATTGTATAATCTTCAATTTTTCCATGTTTCATTCTCTCAATATGGTTGCCAAAGCCATCTGCTAAATACGCTCCATAAATATGCAAAGAAGCAGAACAATCTATATAAGAACCAACTTTAACCTCTCTCCCCAAAATAGAAGAGGATTTTGCAGCAAAAAGTTTGTGTAATCTATTCATTGCAACCACATTCTCATTCCATGCCTTCACTAAATCCCTGCTTCTCCAATAAGTCACAAAATTAAGCCATAAATTCTTATTTTCATCTTCCAAAAACCTTAATTGTCCACTCTGCCAACAAGGCGGATCTTCTTGTTCTAAAATTGAATCCTCATCAGCTCGCCATATACTAAAGAAATAATCTCTTCCGCTAACTCTTCCTTTCTTTTTAAAATCATTTCTTATTTTTGCAAAAACAAAAGGAATTTGCTTTTCAAACCTCTCATTGTAAGTATAACCCCACCTTAAATCATTAGGATTTTTAGGATCTTTCTTCCAATGATTATGAATTCCATGTGTAACTTCCAAAATATATTGCACAATTCCTCTCGCATCTTCAACCAACCCTCTTGTATGAACTAATGGTTCCGTACAAGGATTCCTTACTTTTATTGTCATATGTGCATCACAACCCAAAGGCATTCCATCTCTATGCTTTGGTGTCTGCACCCTACAACCCAAATCATAACAACCAATAATTGCTCTATGAACTGCCTCCCCAATACTATCAGCAACAATATTTATTGTCGGTAATTCATAACAATTAATCTCTGCCATCATAAAACCTCTTTTATTAGTAAATTAAAAATCATTTTATTAATATATCGTTAATTAAAAATATATTATTAAAATAAATTATTTAAACTATTTTTTGCCTGTTGAATGAAAACCCCCATCACCTCTTGCTGTTGCCCCTAATTCATCAACAACACTAAAGTTAGCTTTTATAACAGGACTAAGAAGCGCCTGAATTATTCTATCTCCTTTTTCAATTTTATAAGGAACTAAACTTGAGTTATGAAGAACGACTTTAATCTCCCCCCTATAATCAGAATCAATCAATCCTGCAAAATGATGAATTCCCTTAGCTCCCAATCCACTTCTATCTCTAAATTTTAAACAATATCCCTTTGGAATTTCAATTGCCAAACCTGTCC